>JBCCMW010000276.1:0-5734 GCA_039026175.1 Pseudomonadota bacterium | reverse complement strand
CCGGGGTGCACGCCGGCGTCGACCTCGTCGAGGTCCCCGGCGCGTTGGAGATCGCCCCCGCCATCCGACTGGCCGCCGACGGGCGCGGCTACGAGGGTTTCGTCGCCCTCGGCTGTATCGTGCGCGGCGAGACCAGCCACTATGAAACGGTGTGCGAGGAAAGCGCGCGGGGCCTTACCCTCTTGGGGGTCGAGCGCGGCCTGCCCATCGGCAACGGCATCCTGACGGTCGAAACCCTGGACCAAGCCGCCGCGCGCGCCGCACCTGGCGGCCACAACAAGGGCGGCGGCGCCGCGGCGGCCTGCCTGCACCTGATCGCGTTGGCCCGGCGCTTCCGCGGCGCTGCGGGCGGGGGCGGCGGTCTGCAGGCCGAGACCCTGCTGGCGGCGGGCCCCGCGGCGCCGGCCGCCGACACCAGCACAACCGCCTGAGCGCGAGGCCCATGTCCGACAGCGACGACCCCGATGACAACGACGACACCGCCGGCCCGCCCGGCAGTCCCGCCCCCGGCGGCGGGCGGCGCGCCGGTGCGTCGCGACAGAGCCCGGGCCGGCTGGCCCGCGCCGCGGCGCGCCTGGCCGGCGTGCAGGCGCTCTACCAGATGGAGGTCTCGGGCGCCGCCTGGACCGACGTCCGCGACGAGTTCGAGACCTACCGGCTGGGCAGCGAGATCGAGGGTCTGCGCTATCCCGACCCCGACCTGGACCTGTTCCGCGATATTCTCGAAGGGGTGCAGGCCGGACAGATCCCAATCGACCAGCTCACCGACCGCGCGCTGATCGCGCGCTGGCCGCTGGGCCGCATCGATGCGACGCTGCGTGCCCTGTTCCGCGCCGCTGGCTTCGAGCTGGTCGGGCGCCCCGACGTGCCCGTGCGCGTGGTGATCGGCGAGTATGTCGAGGTCGCCAAGGCTTTCTTCGGCGAGGGGCGAGAACCCCGCTTCGTGAACGGCGTGCTGGACCACATGGCACGCGAGGCCCGACCTGGCGCGTTGGAGGCGCCCGCCCCCAAACCCGACCGCCGCGCCGACTGACCTCGATGCCGGGCGCCCAGCCAAGCGACGCGCACCCCACCACCGCCGCGTTCGCCATCCGCCGCCCATGATCGCCCGGTCCGGTATCCCCCAGACCGGGATCGCCCAGCTTGGGATCGCCCAGTCCCGGATAGACCGATCCATCATCGCGCGGCCCCCAATTTGCCCAACCTCGGATCGCCCATCCCCAGATCGCGAACCCCGGATCGCCCAACCCCAGATCGCGGGACCCCGGAACCCATCGCAGGGGATCGCCCAGCCCCGGATAGCAGGACCCCGGAACCCCTCGCGGGGGGACCGCCCAGCTCCAGATTGCCCGGCCCCAAGTGCCAGACCCCAGATGCCCAACCCCAAGTGCCAGACCCCAAGTGCCAGACCCCGAGTGCCAGACCCCGAGTGCCCGACCTCGAGTGCCCGGGCCCGAGTGCCCGACCCGGAGCGTCCGGCCCCGGATGACCCGGCCCAGCGTGCCCGGCCCAGAGTGCCCGGCCCAGCGTGCCCGGCCCAGCGTGCCCGGCCCAGAGTGCCCGGCCCCGAGTGCCCGGCCCCGAGTGCCCGGCCCCGAGTGCCCGGCCCCGAGTGCCCGGCCCAGCGTGCCCGGCACCGGATGGCCCGGTGGCAGGGTCGTGCCACGTGGGCGGGTCGCGCCTCCCGGCCTGCGGGACCGCGATGGGGCCGATTCGCACCCCATCTTCAGCGCGCCTTCTCCGCGAGCGCGGCGGCCATCTATCCCTGCCCTTGGCGGCAAGGCGGGCGGGCGCGTCCGGCCCCAGCGCCCGCGCCGGGCGAGTACGCGCTCCGATGCCGACCGGCGGTTGTGGCCCTCGCCGCCGCGGCCCGCCCGCCGCCGCGCAGTACCCCTGCCGCAGCGTCTCGTCGCTTGAACCCCGCTGCCGGCTTCTCTAGCCTCCGGCACAGCACCGAGAGCTTCGGTCCCCACCGCCGATCCGGGTCCAGCGCCACCGTCCGCGGCCGCGCCACCCCGACCTTCCGCGCCAGGACCAAGCCCACGCGTATGGCGTAGATGACCCTGCTTGGCGCATTCCTGGCACGCTTCTGCCCGTCCGGCGCGACGCCCCTTGCGGTGGCCGCCCGGCGCAAGGGAGACTGAGCGGATGACGGCGACCGACCCGACAGCGCCCGGCGCACCCCCGATCCCCGCCACGGGCGCACGCGAGGCCGACGATGCGCCGGCCAAGCGCGCCGTCGGCATCCTGGTGTGGTGCCAGGCGGTGCTGGGCGCGATGATGCCGGTGCACATGATCACCGGCACGCTGGCCGGCGCCACGCTGACCACGAACCAGTCGCTGGCCACGCTGCCCATAGCGATGATGATCGCGGGCTCGGCGCTGACCGCGCCCGTGCTGTCGGCGCTGATGGCCCGGTTCGGCCGCCGTCCGGGCTTTATCGGCGCCGCGCTGGTCGGCGCGGGGGCGAACGCGGGTGCCGTGATGGCGATCGAGGCCCACTCGTTCCTGGGCTTCTGCCTCGCCAGCGCGGCACTCGGCGTCTATTTCGCTGCCAACCACCTCTATCGTTTTGCGGCGGCCGACCTCGCCAGCCCCGCGTTCCGGCCCAAGGCCATCTCGTGGGTCATGGCGGGCGGGCTGGTCGCGGCCGTGCTGGGCCCCAAGATCGTGCGCCAGTTCGGCGACGCCTGGGCGCCGGTGCCCTTTGCCGGGGCCTATGCTGTGATGGCCTGTGTCGCGCTGGTCGGTCTGCTGCCGCTGTTCGCGCTGGATATTCCGCCGCCCCGCCGGCGCGCGACGGGGGGCCGCCGGCCCGGCCGACCGCTCCGCCAGCTGCTGGCCGACCGCGGCATCGCCGTGCCCATGCTCTGCGCCATGGTGTCCTACGCGCTGATGACGCTGATGATGACGGCCACGCCGCTCGCCATGGCGGCCTGCGGCTTCGGCACCGGCGACAGTGCGGGCGTCGTGCGCGCCCACGTCCTGGCGATGTACGCGCCCTCGTTCTTCACCGGCGCGCTGGTCGCGCGGTTCGGGGCGCCGACGCTGATCGCCGCGGGGCTCGCCTGCCTCGCCGGTGCGGGTGGCATCGCGCTCACCGGCGTCGGGATCGAGCAGTTCTACGGCGCGCTCATCCTGCTGGGCTTGGGGTGGAACTTCGGCTTCATCGGCGCCACCGCCATGCTGACCGAGAACACGCCCAGCGAAGAGCGCGAGCGCGTCCAGGGCCTGAACGATGGGGCCGTCATGGGCTTTGTGCTGTTCGCCTCGCTCAGCTCGGGCGTGCTGCTCGACCAGGTCGGCTGGCACGCGGTCCAGGCCGCGATGCTGCCGCTCGTCACCCTCGCCGCCGGCGTGCTGGCCTGGTCGCTGCTCTCGCGCCGCGCCCAGACCGCCTGACCGGACAGCCCGCCAAGCCGATACAGGGGGCGAGGCCCGCGGCCCGGCCGCCCCTGCTGCGGACCCGGCAGCGGCCACGGTGGCGCGCGAAGCGCCCGGACCCATCGGCCGCGGAGCGGCCTGCAGGCTGGGCGTTACTCGGACGTCTGCTCTTCGACGAAGCCTTCCAGCGAGCCGATGTTCCCGAGGATCTGCTGCAGCACCGTCAACTGGCGCCCAAAGGTCGGCGTGGTCCGCGTCTCCAGATCGATGATCCGGCCGTCCTCCAGGCCGAAGCGATCTACCGCCACCACCCGGTCGCTGCCGTCGAAGCTGATCGCGATGATCCGCCGGTCCACGACCTCGGGCGCATAGAAGGCGCGCCGCTCGATCGTCGTCGAGACATAGTACCAGCCGTCCTCGGTGAACGTCCCGCTGGTCCCCGGCCGCCCGATCTTGCGCCGGACCGAGCCGCGGGTGTCGGCACCGACCGTGATGCTCGCGATCCGCTCCTCGGGCGGCGCATAGCCGTGGGTCGAGACGACGGGCGAACAGGCCCCCACCGCCAGCGCGGCCAGTCCCGCCAGACCGGCGCCCAGCGCACCGCGCCAACGGCGCGCGTCACCGGCCCCGGCACCGCGCCAGCGGCGCGCGTCATCGCGCCAGCGGCGCGAAGGGTCGGCCTCGGCACCACGCCCGCGGCGCGGCATGTCGGTCTCGGCTCCGGGGGGGGTCTTGGCGATCGGCACGGCAGGCTTCCCACGGCTGATACGGCCATTTCCGATAGCGGCGCGACGATCTAGTTTCAAGCCGGCGCCGCATGCCGCACCATCCTGGCGCGCCTCCCAGCGGGCCCTGGCCCACCCCGGTGGCCGGCGGTCCGGCGGCGGCGTTTAGCAGGGCGGATCGGGCGCAGCGGTCGAGGAACGCAGCATGGCCAAACGCAACACCCAGGGGCCCGAGCCGAACGAGCAGTCTCCCGACGGCTCTTCCCGCGACCCCGGGGGCGAGACACCGGCGCGCTGGTCGGCATCGGCGGGTGAGGCCGACGGCGGGGCCGGCAGCACGCCGCTGCCCTTCACCCACCCCATGGCCGTCGCCGATCTGGAAGAGACCGGGGGCGTCACCGTCGCGATCGAGCCCGACGCAGCGGCGCTGGCAGCGCTTGCGCATTATCTGGACATCGAGGCGATTACGGCCCTCGCGTTCCGCGCCACCCTGGCGCCCGCCGACGGCGGCTGGCGCCTCGACGCCACCCTAGCGGCCGAGGTCGTGCAGGCCTGCGTCGTCACGCTCGACCCGGTGGCCAGCCGCATCGACACCACGGCCGAGCGGTTGTTTCTGCCCGGCATCGCCCCGCCCGAGGGCAACGAGATCGAACTCGATGCCGAGGCCGACCGGGCGCCCGAGCCGCTCGGCCGCGAGATCGACCTCGCCATCCCGCTGATCGAGGCGCTGGCGCTGGCGCTGGACCCCTTCCCGCGCGCGCCGGGCGCAGCCTTCGGCAGCACCGTCTACGCCCCGCCGGGTTCTGCGCCGATGACCGACGAGGCCGCCCGGCCCTTCGCCGGCCTCGCGGCCCTCCGCACCAAGCTCGGCGACACGACAGGCGACGCGGATTGAGCCCCGCGCGCCGGTGGCCGCCGCGGCACGGCGCCGGCCCTCGCAGCACGCCGGGCTCGCGCGGCGGCCGGCAGGGTTCGGGTCGCCGGAACGGGCCGTCCGGGCGCCACGGGCGGCAGGGTCCGGACGACGCGCAGGGCGCAGCGCGGGCTGCCCTTGCCCCGGCGCGCCGAATGAGTATGTTCCGCCCCTCGCGCGCCGGGGACGGGCGGGCGCGCCCATGGATATGCCCGGGGCCCAAGGGCTGCCGCGGATCGAGCGATGAAGGTGAGAGATGGCGGTCCAACAGAACCGGGTGACGCGCTCCAAGCGCGGCATGCGCCGCAGCCACGATGCGCTGAAGATCGTAGCCTCCAGCGAGTGTCCCAACTGCGGCGAACTCAAGCTGCCGCATCATGTATGCGGGAGCTGCGGCTACTACAACGGGCGCGAGGTCATCAAGGTCTCGGCCGAGGTCGACCTCGACGACGAGTGACCGGCCGGGCGGCGGCCCTCGTGACCGACGGTACGGCGCGCCGGGCCGCGCACCGGGCCGCACATTGGGCCGCACATTGGGCCGCGCACTGGGCCGCACATGGGGCCGCGCACCGAGCCGCACATTGGGCCGCGCACTGGGCCGCGCACTGGGCTGCCCCCACGCCGCCGCCCCAGGCCCGCCCGAGGCAGCAATGCGCCACCAGGAGCCGCCCGCCGAACGCCAGCACGCGCACGGCAGCGGTGCGCGGCGGGT
>JBCCMW010000275.1:0-5750 GCA_039026175.1 Pseudomonadota bacterium | reverse complement strand
GCCGCCCGGCGTCGCGCCTGCTTCGCCACTGGGTGCCGTGCCCGGTTCGCCGCCCGGTGCCGTGCCCGGTTTTCCACCGGCGACCGCGCACCGGACCGGTCAGCCCCCGCCGCCCGCCATCGTCGCCGTCGCTATCGCCGGCCCAGGCCCCGCGACCGAGGGCGGAAAGGCCCCGCTCTGCACACCCTGCGGCGGCTGCCGCCAACGCCTGCGCGAGTTCGCCCCCGACCCGGCGGCGGTGCATGTCCTGGTCTGCGACCCTACCGGCGTCGCCGCGCGCTTCACCCTGGCCGAGCTCCTGCCCGCCAGCTTCGGCCCCGGCAACCTCGGCTGAGCGCACGGGACCCGGGCACGCCAGATGGCGTCGCGCCGGGCACCCACAATCCAGCATCGCGGCGACCAGCCGCGATACCGCCCGGTCGGGCCCCTACCGCAGCGAACGCGTGCCGGGCTTGGCGCGGATCGGGTCGCGATGCACGCCCGCTGCCCAGCCGACGCCTACGCCCCCACCCACGCCCACGCCCCCACCCACGCCCACGCCCACGCCCACCCTCACGACATCGCATCGCCCAGGATGGCAGCGACCAGCCGCAATGCCGCGCGGTCAGGCCCCCCAACGAAGCGCTCCGATACCGGGCCGGGTGCGCAGCGGGCCTGGGCCGACGCCGATTGCCCCGGCCGGGCACCCACAACGCAGCATCGCGGCGACCAGCCGCGATTCCGCATGGTCGGGCCCCTGGGCCAGCGAACCGGCGGCGGGCTTGGAGTGCGGCGCGGCTGCCGGCATGCTGGCGGCCAACGAGCGATTGCGATCGCGCCACCCCGGACGGACCGCCATGCGCCCAGCCCTCCCGTCGCGGCCCCTGCCCTGGCCGCCGGCAAAGCCCAGCTCCCGGCTCCTGTATCCGAGCCGCCCCACGGCCGCCCTCGCGCTCGCGCTCCTGGCCCTCGCCGGCTGTGCGCCCGCCGAGCCCGAGCCGGCTGCCCCGCCGCCGATCTCGACCCGGCCCTCGGACGCGCCCGCCAGTGTCGAGAGCGCACCGCTGGCAGCCCCCGACCAGCCCGACGCCGCACCGGGCGACGGATGACGGCCGCAGACCTGGTCGACGCCGCCGGCGCGCTGCTCCTCGCGGTCCTGGCGCTCAACGTGCTGCGCCTGGCGCGCGAGGAGATCGCCGACACACGCCGCCGCCTGCGCGAAGGCCGCTTCTGGCAGCGCGCCCTCCCACCGCCCACACGCCGCCGCGTCGGGCGCTACCTGGCCTATGGCTTCGCCGCGCTGGCCGGCGTTCTCGCCCTCCGCGCCATCGGCTGACCGCGGCCGCTCGGCACCCCGACGGGGCCCTCGCCCGGACCGATGCGACCGGGCGCGCAAAGGGGCGGGTCCAAACCGTCCGAATATGGTACGCTTATGCCAACAACCAGAACAAATGCGCGCGCCGGGGCCATCCGGCGCAGGGAGGAACCGCCATGGACACCGTCGTCACACCCACCGCCGAGACCACGGCCACCGAGCCGAAAACCGCCGATCCGAAAGCCGCCGCACCCGCCACCGCCGACCCCACCACGGTCGACCCTGCCACCGTCGACCCTGCCACCGTCGACCCCACCACGGTCGACCCTGCCACCGTCGATCCTGACACCGTCGACACCGATACCGCGGACCCGTCGGCCGAGGCCGGGGCGGGGGTCGCCGCCGCGGTCGTCCACCACTACACCAGCGACCGCCTGATCGAGCGCATCAAGGCCGCCTTGCGCGCCACCGGCGTCGCGCCGGGCACGACGACACCGGCCGATCTCAAGCCCGTCGACGCGTTCCACACCGGCGGGACCGCCGCCACCGAGGCGCTGCTCGACCTGCTCGACCTCCAGCCCCACACCCGGGTGCTGGACATCGGCTGCGGCATCGGCGGGACCCTGCGCCAGATCCTGGCCCGCGCGCCCTGCCCGGCCGCGGGTGTCGACCTGACGCCGGCCTATGTGGAGGCGGCCGAGGAGCTGAGCCGCATCACCGGGCTCACGCCCAGCCGCGGCTTCCATGTCGCCGACGCGCGCGACCTGCCCTACGAGGACGGCGCCTTCGACCTGGTCACCATGCTGCACGTCGGCATGAACATCGCCGACAAGGCGGCGATGTTCCGCGAGGCCGGGCGCGTGCTGGAGCGCGGCGGCCGTTTCGCGCTCTACGACCTGATGGCGGGTCCGACGGCCGGCGCCATCGACTTTCCGATGCCCTGGGCCGGGCACGCGGCGCTGTCCTTCGTGGCACCGCCCCAGACCTATCGCGCCGCAGCGGCCGAGGCGGGCCTGGTGCTGGAGCACGAGCGCGACCGGAGCGCCTTCGGCGTGGCCTTCTTCGAAAAGGCGCTCCGCGCGATCGAGACCAACGGGCTGGCGCCGCTCGGCATCCACCTGTTGATCGGCGAGGACGAGGCGCGCACCAAGCTCGGCAACCTGCACGCGGCCATCGCCGCCGGCCGGCTGCAGCCGACCGAGATGATCTTCGAAAAGCCCTAGCGAGAGGCGTGGCCGCCGACGCGCACGGCGGACCGGCTGGCGCGGGGCGGCTCAGAGCAGGGCCGCGACCGCGAAGCTACAGCCGGTCAGCACCGCGCCCGCCAGGGCCACATACAGCCCGTTCCAGACATGGCCCACGTGCAGCGCGCCGACCTTGCCCTGGCGCGCGATCAGCAGCGTGGTGGCGGTGAACGGCGAGTTGGCACCCGACAGCGCCCAGCCCCCGGTGATCGCCACCACCACGGCGGTGGGGCTCAGGCCCATCGCCTCGGGGCTGGGCAGCAGCGGCGCCAGCAGGGTGACCGACAGGATCGGGTTCATGCCGATCTGCCCGGCGATGGGCACCGCCCAGAACAGCAGCAGGATCGCGCCCCATTGCGGCAGCGCGGCCAGATCCAGCCCGCTGGCCGCCATCCAGGGTGCCGCCAGCCGCCCGCCGAGCGCGCCGATAAAGCCTGCCATGATCAGCAGCACCAGCTCGCCCCGATAGCCTGGCAGCTCGCGCACCAGATAGTCGCGCGCCCGGGCGGCGGTGCCTCGGACCACCGTGCAGTGCGCGACGCCGGGCCCGCCGAGCTGCAGCGCCGCCCAGCCGAGCGCGATCACCGGCACCGCGATCATCACCGCGTGCATCACCCGGATGTCCAGCGCCCAGGCGGTGCCTCCCACCCCGCCCACGGTGACGGCCAGCAACGCCAGGATCGGGCCCAGCTCTCGGTGCCAGGCGCCGCCGACGGAGGGCGCGGGCGTCGCCGCAGGCGCAAGGCGCGGCTTCAGCACCGTGTCCAGCACCCAGCCGGTGCCCGCCAGCACGAGACCCGTCGCGGCGCAGGGCAGCACCGTATCGGCCCAGCGCGCGCCCGGGATCACCTGCGAGACGATGGCCGTGGCAAAGGCGAGCGGCGACCAGGGCAGCGTCGAGATAAAGCCGCGCTGGATCGCCAGCAGCATGCGCCGCAGTCGGATGCGCGCGCGGCGCGGATCGGGCTCTTCCGCCGCCGAGCGCTCGGCCAACCCGCCGAGCAGCGAGATCGCGCCGTAGCCCAGGATGATGCCGAAGCCCTGACCGCCGAGGGTGAGCGCGGCATAACGCTGACCCGGCGGGCGGGCGGCGATGTAGCGCCCGCAGGCGGCCATCGCGTCGGAGCGCGAGGCGACCGCCCGCAGCATCGCCTGGGCGGTAAAGAACGCGGCGATGAACGCCGACGAGGCGAGCCCTGCGGCCAGGATCGTACCCGCGTCGGCCCGGGTGGCGAGCGCGATCAGCGCCAGTGCCGCGGCAACGGCGGGAAAGATCCGCCGCCCCCAGCCCACGCTGGGCGCCATCAGCGCGACCGACAGCACCGCGAGCGTGCCCGAGACCAGCAGCACGGATCGCGGCGCACCCAGCGCATGCGCAACGTCCAGCACCATGCAGGCCAGCAGCATCACCCCCACCGCGGCGTCCCAGCGACCCCCCGACACCCAGCCCCTACCGGCTGGGCGCTCGCCCGTGGCGAGCGCCGATGCAAGCCCTGGGGCAGGCCCTGGGGCAGGCCCAGGTGCAGGCCCCGGTGCAGGCCCCGGTGCAGGCTCTGGGGCAGGCGCCGGTGCAGGCTCCTGTGCAGGTTCTGGAGCGGTCGCCGGTGCAGGCGCCGGTGCTGGACCTGACGCAGAGCGCGGATGACCCTCGGGTCCTGTACCCACATCCTTGAACGGCGGCGGTGCGGGCGCATCGTCGTCTACGGGCGCGGGCGCACCGCCCCGCTCGGGCCCAGCCACACCGCTCTGCTCAGGCGCGGGCGCATCGCTCTGCTGGGGCACGGGTGCACTGCCCTGCTGGGGCACGGGTGCACTGCCCTGCTGGGGCGCGGGCGCACCGCCCTCATGGAGCGAAGGCGCACCGCCCCCCTGGGCCGCAGCCGCACCGCCCCCCTGGGCCGCAGCCGCACCGCCCCCCTGGGACGCTGGCGCACTGCCGTGCTGGGGCGCGGGCGCACCGGCCCGCGGGGGCGCGGGCGGGTCCCCGGCCAGGGGCGCTCGCGCACCGGGATCGGCGTCGTTCGCGGCCATCGGCCTAGCCGCACCGGGCGGTGGAAACGCGGGCCGCCCACCCCCCGCCTGCGGCGCCGAGCGATGCCGCGGCCGGCGACGGGGCGCGCAGCCCGGGCGAGGCGGCGTCGGACACCGGGGCTAGGCCGCCAGCAGGCGGGCCACCGCGTCGACATAGATCTGGGCGCCGAGGGCGATGTCCTCCTCGGCGGTGTCCTCGGTCCAGTGGTGGCTGATGCCCCCGATCGAGGGCACGAACAGCATGCCCGAGGGCATCAGCGGCGCCATGTTCTGCGCATCGTGGCCCGCGCCCGAGGGCATGCGGATATGCTTGGCGGGCGCAAAGCGCGCGGCCGCAGCGTCCAGCGCCGTCTGCACGGTCTCGTCCATCATCGCGGGCTTGGTCTGGCCCAGCACCTGCAGCGACAGGGTGCAAGGGCCGGCGGCATCTTCGGCTGCAACCAACTCGGCCAGCTTGGCGTGCAGCCGGTCCAGCACCGCCGGGTCGGCGTCGCGGAACTGCAGCAGCGCCTCGGCCCGACCGGGGATGATCGAGGGATCGCCCGGCTCCATGGTGATGCGCCCGACGGTCCAGACGCTGGCGGGACCGGCGATGGCGGGAAACGTATCCTCGACCCGCATCAACACGCGGCGCAGCGCAGCGCCCGCATCGCGCCGGCGCGCCATCGAGGTGGTGCCCGCGTGGTTCTGCGCCCCCTCGGCGACCACACGGAACTGCCAGATGGCGACGATCGAGGTGACGATCCCGGCTTTCAGCCCGTCGCCGTCCAGCGTGAGGCCCTGCTCGATGTGCGCCTCCAGAAACGCCTTGTGCCGCCCCGGCTGGTGATGGCGTCGCGGCGTGCCCTCCAGCCCCGCGGTCGCCAGCGCGGTGCGCAGCGGCGTGCCGTCGGTGCGGTTGCGGGCGTTGTCGATGGTCTCCTCGGCCAGCGTGTCGGCATAGGAGAACGAGCCCAGGAAATGGCCGAAGTGCCCCTCCTCGTCGGCGAAGGCGATCACGTCCACGCCGCCGGGGCCACCGGCCTCGTGCACCGCGCGCGCCGCCTCCAGCGCGTAGACCACGCCCAGCGCGCCATCCAGCCAGCCAGCGCGGTTCTGGCTCTCCAGATGCGAGCCGGCCAGCACGAAGGGCCCGTTGCCCGGTGCGCGCGAGACGACCGAGGCGATGCCGTCGATCTCGG
>JBCCMW010000274.1:0-5804 GCA_039026175.1 Pseudomonadota bacterium | reverse complement strand
CTGCGCGCGACCAAGGCCAACCTCGCCCGCTTCGAGGCCGAGCGCGCGCAGATCGAGGCCCGCTCGGCCGAGCGCAAGACCGAGGCCGAGGCGCTGGCAGCCCAACTCGAAGGCAAGCAGTTCGTCGTCATCCGCCAGGCGGCCGAGGGCGGCGCGCTCTACGGATCGGTGACCCCGCGCGACGTGGCCGACATCGTGTCGGCCGAAGGCTTCGCCGTCAGTCGCACCCAGGTTCGTCTCGACAAGCCGGTCAAGGAGCTCGGCCTGCACGCGATGACCGTGGTGCTGCACCCCGAGGTACAGGCCTCGATCCAGGCCAACGTCGCCCGCTCGCCCGAGGAGGCCGAATTGCAGGCGTCCGGCAAGACCATCGCCGAACTCCGCGCCGAGGAGGAGGAGGCAATGGAGGCCGAGATCGCCGAACTGTTCGACGAGATCGGTGCCGCAGCCTCCGACGAAGACGGCGGCGATGACCCCCGCGACCGCCAGGGCGGCAGCGAAGCGCTGGGCGAGGACCCGCGCGACTGACCTGCACCGCATCGCCGGCACGATCCATGGCCGCAGGCATCTGAGCCTGCGGCCATCGTCATTCGATCGTGTATCGAAGCCTCGGACACGCCCATCGGAGGAGCCGAGATCGATGCGTCTCGGCCAAGGGTTGTAAGGGCTTGCGGACCACACGGCTCTCGGGCAGCGTTTGCCCGTCGCTGCATGCCCGGGGGGGACGGTTCCATGCGCCTGACGATGCTACTGCCTGTCGCTGCCACTGCGCTGCTGCTCGCTGCGTGCGCGGCGCCGCCCGAGACGGCGGCGCCCGAGCCGGCCGTGTCCGAGCCCCCGGCCATCGCGTCGCTGGATCCCGCTCTGGATCCCGTATTCCAGCCCGGCGTCGACCCGGCGGTGCGCGCAGCCTCGCTGCCCGACAACCTGTGGACGACCCGCCTCGGCGGCGGCACGCTCGAGGCTGTGGTCTCGAACGGCAGCGCCAATGTCGGCTTCTCGTGCCCCAGTCCGCAAACACTGGCGATGCGTTTTGCGCCCGATGGCCCGGCGCTCGACGCGGTCGAGGTCATGCTCGCCTCGCGCGGGGTGCGGGTGGGCTTTGCCGCGGCGCCCGACAGCAACGGCAACCTGCGCGCGACCCTGCCGACCAACGGTCTGCTGTCGCCGGTGCTGGCAGGCATCCGCGCCGGCGCGCCGCTGGAGGTGTCGCTCGCCGGCCGTCCCGCCGCGCTGTTCGGCGCCAACGGCGCACCCGACGCCCTGTCCAGCGCCTTTGCCGCCGGCGGCTGCCCGCGCAGCTAAACGCCGCGCCCCGGCTGCCAACACCGCCGCCCATCACCCGGCGCCCATCACCAGGCGCCCAACACCCGCCGCCCGACACCCGGCGCCCTTCACCCGGCGCCGCGGGCGGAGGCGGCGCGCACGGGGACGTGCGGACGGGTTATCCCCGGCATTCTCCACCACGCATCCCCACCGGCCAATTCCCGGGGGATAACGCGGCACGCGTGTCACTTAACCGTCGCCAAAGCCCCGGCGACGGCATAGGCTCCACTGCAACCAAACAAGAACATCGTGAGGCAGTGATGGCGAACGGCGCCGATCCGGCGGCTGGCGGGGACGGTGTGCCCGCCGCCAGCGATCCCTCTCGTACAGGCCCGGACGGGGGCGCCGGCATGCCGGTCGGCGACCATGCCGGCGCCCTCGTCCAACCCCACAACATCGAGGCCGAGCAAGCCCTGCTGGGCGCGATCCTGGTGCAGAACGAGGTGCTGGGCCAGGTCGAGCCCATCGTCTCGCCCGGCCATTTCTTCGACCCCGTGCACGCGCGGATCTTCGAGATGTGCCAGCGCGTCGTGCACCGCAAGCGCGCCCTCGCCTCGCCCTTTACGCTGAAGGGATACATGGCCGACGACCCGGGCCTGCAGGAGCTGGGCGGGGGTGCCTATCTGGTCGCGCTGGCCGGCAACGTGGTGTCGCTGGGCGCCGCGCAGGAGTACGCCCGCATGGTGCGCGAGCTGGCCGACCGGCGCACCCTGATCGCCATCGGCGACGACGTGCAGCGCCGTGCCGCCGCCGTCGACCCCGACGACCCGCCCGACGAACAGATCTCGGCGGCGGAGAAATCGCTCTACACCCTCGCCTCGACGGGACAGAGCAGCAGCGGCTTCCAGCACTTCTCCGGCCCCATGCGCGGCGCGATCGAGACCGCGGCGCTGGCCAAAAAGCGCGGCAGCGACATCGCGGGCCTGTCCACCGGCCTCGTGACGCTGGACGAAAAGCTGGGCGGCCTGCGCAAATCGGACCTGTTGATCCTGGCCGCCCGCCCCTCGATGGGCAAAACCGCGCTGGCGCTGAACATCGCCTTCGCGGTGGCCCGCCAGCGGCTGCGCGATCAGGTCCAGCGCCCCACCGCCAAAAAGCCCCAGGGCGGCGTCGTCGGCTTCTTCTCGCTCGAGATGTCCAGCGAGCAGCTCGCCAACCGCCTGTTGGCGTCCGAGGCGCGGATCAAGAGCAACGAGCTTCTGACCGGCCGGATCAGCGACGATCAGTTCCACAGCTTCGTCGACGTCACGCGCGATCTGGCGCAGCTGCCGCTCTACATCGACGAGACGCCGGCCCTGCCGATCTCGACGCTGGCCGCCCGCGCACGACGGCTCAAGCGCTCGGAAACCGGGCTCGATCTTCTGGTCGTCGACTATCTGCAGCTTGTGCGCGCCGCCTCGGGCAAGGACCACGGCCGGGTGCAGGAGGTGTCCGAGATCACCCAGGGGCTGAAGGCCATCGCCAAGGAGCTGGACATCCCCGTGCTCGCCCTCTCGCAGCTCAGCCGCAAGGTCGAGGAGCGCGAGGACAAGCGCCCGCAGCTGAGCGATCTGCGCGAATCGGGCTCGATCGAGCAGGACGCCGACGTGGTGATGTTCATCTTCCGCGAAAGCTATTACCACGACCGCGTCAAACCCTCGGACGACGACGAGGAGACGCTGGCCAAGTGGAAGGACAAGGCGCATCGCATCCACAACCGCGCCGAGCTGATCATCGGCAAGCAGCGCCACGGCCCCATCGGCACGGCGGAACTGGCGTTCGAGGACGCCTACACCCGGTTCAGCGACCTGGCGCCCGACGGGTACGAGCCGCCGCCCGGCCCCGGCATGCCCGTCACCGCCGACTTCGCCTGAGCAGGCCCGGCGGCGGCGGGCACGGCGCGAAACCGCCGCTTCCGCGCCGCGGCGCGATGGGGCAGAATCGCGCGATGGGCCGCGCGGGCGCGACCGCGGACCCCGCGACGTGACGCCGCCGCGCCCAGCCGATCAGGGACAACCGCCGATGGCCGCACCGCACCCCGCCGCCCAAGGCCCGACGGCCTCGCCCGAGGGGCGTGAGGAGCCGGCCCTGGCGCCCGGGGCCAGCCTGTCGGCCCACCTCGACATCGATCTGGCGGCCGTGGTGCGAAATTGGCGCGCACTCGACGCCCTGTCGGCCCCCGCGGTGGAGACCGCCGCCGTGGTCAAGGCCGACGCCTACGGTCTGGGCGCCGCCGTCGTGGGCCCCGCCCTGGCCGCCGCCGGCGCGCGCCGGTTCTTTGTCGCGCTGCCGGGCGAGGGCGTGGCGCTGCGCACCGCACTCGACCGTGCGGGCCACGGTGCGGCCGGCATCTGGATCCTGGGCGGCTTCATGCCGGGCGACCGCGCGGCCTTCCGCGACGCGCGCCTTGCCCCGGTGCTGAACAGCGCCGCCCAGGCCCGGGCCTGGTTCGCCGACGGGCCGGACGGCCCTGCCGCGCTGCAGCTGGACACCGGGATGAACCGGCTGGGGGTGGAGGCGGCCGAGCTTGCCACCCTCGGCCCCCTGCCCGCGGGCGTCGCCTTTGTGATGAGCCACCTGGCCTGCGCCGACGATCCCGGCGATGCGATGAACGCCCAACAACGCGCGCGCTTCGTGGCCATGGCAGGCGGGCTCGGTCGGCCGGCCAGCCTTGCCGCCACAGGGGGCATTCTGCTGGGCCCGGACTACCATTTCGCGCTGACCCGGCCAGGTGTCGGGCTCTATGGCGGCCATCCGTTCGCGGGCGCCGAGACCGTGGTGCGGCTCCGCGCGCCGATCATCCAGATCCGCGACGTCGCGCCGGGCGAGAAGGTGGGCTACGGCGCCGCCTGGACCGCGGCGCGCCCGTCGCGCATCGCCACGCTCTCGGCCGGCTATGCCGACGGGCTGCTGCGCGCAGCCGGCGGGCGCACGGTGGCGCGGCTGGGCGAGCGGGCGGTGCCCTATGTCGGGCGGCTCTCGATGGACCTGTTGACGGTCGACGTGACCGACAGTCCCGATGCAGCCGCGGGCGATTTGGTCACCGTGCTGGGCGCGACCCCCGACACCGGCGTCGACGCGCTGGCCGGCGCGGCCGGCACCATCGGCTACGAAATCCTCACCAGCCTCGGCACACGCTACCAGCGCCACTACCGCGGCGGGGCCTGAGCGCAGAGGCGCCGACCCTACGTCGCCCGGGCGCCCGGCTTCCCCGATGTCGCCAGACGGCTTATAGAGGCGGCGCCCGGCCGCCGGGCCCGCGGCCGAGGCCAACGCCCAAGGGTCGCGATCCGTCCGACAGGAGGGGCCGTGCCGACCGTTCTGAGCTTCCTCGCCGCCATCGGCGCCGCTGTTACCGGCTTTCTCGCGGCGAGCGGCGCGCTGACCGGCTTTGCCGGCTCGGCGCTGCGCCACACGCTGACGCCGCCGTTCTATCCGGCCGAACTCGCGCGCCAGGTGATCCGCATCGGCTATGCCTCGCTGCCCGTGGTGGGGCTGACGACGCTGTTCACCGGTGCCGCCCTCGCGCTGCAGATCTATGCCGGCGGCACCCGCTTCGGGGCCGAGACGGTGGTGCCCTCGATCGTCGCCATCGGCATGACGCGCGAGCTTGGGCCCGTGCTCTGTGGGCTGATGGTCGCAGGGCGCGTCTCCGCCTCGATCGCGGCCGAGATCGGCACCATGCGGGTCACCGAACAGATCGACGCGCTGGTGACCCTGTCGACCAATCCGTTCAAGTATCTGGTCGCGCCCCGCCTGCTGGCCGCCACGATGACCCTGCCGGTCCTGGCGCTGGTGGGCGATATCATCGGCATCTACGGGGCGTTCCTGGTGGGCGTGCACCGGCTGGACTTCGCGCCCGCGACCTTTCTGCAGACCACCTGGCAGTTCCTCACCTTTTGGGATGTGGCGTCGGGGCTGATCAAGGCGTCGGTGTTCGGCTTCATCGTGGCCCTGGTCGGCTGCTACTATGGCTATACCTCGGGCCGTGGGGCCCAGGGCGTGGGCCAGGCGACCCGCACCGCCGTCGTCGTCGCCTCGATCCTGATCCTGGCGTCGAACTTCATCATGACGGACCTGTTCTTCTCGTGACCAGCCCGCCCGGATCCGATGCCGGCCCGACGCAGGCCCAGACCCCCGCCCAGGCGGGAGCACAGACGGGAGCACACGCGGGTGCGCAGCCGGGAGCGCGGGCCGGGGCGCGGGCCGGGGCGCAGGCCGCGGCGCAGGGCCCAGCGCCCGGCACGCCGCGCGTGCAGCTGTCGGCGATCGCCAAGCGCTTCGGCGACAAGCACGTGCTGCGCGGCGTCGACCTGTCGATCCAGCCGGCTCAGTCAGTGGTCATCATCGGCGGCTCGGGCACCGGCAAGTCGGTGACCATCAAGTGCGTGCTGGGCCTGATCCGGCCCGACACCGGCACCGTGCGGCTGGACGGCGAGGACATCACCCACGCGACCGGCGCGCGCCGGGCCGCGGCGCTGGACCGGATGGGCATGCTG
>JBCCMW010000273.1:0-5877 GCA_039026175.1 Pseudomonadota bacterium | reverse complement strand
GACCGTCGCTTCGACACCGTCTTCGACCAAATTGTCGCGCAGGCGGAAGGCGAAGCGCTCGACCAGGAAGACGCCCGCCTGCAGGAACAGCGCTTCGCTCTCGGGCGCCGGCGCCGGCACGGCTTCGCTCTCGTCCGAACTGGCCGCGGTCTCGGCAGGGGCGGTGCGGCGGCCGCGGCCTTGCGTAGCGTCGGGCACGACGCTGCCGGGCGACGGCGCGGCCGTGTCGAGGGCCGGACCGGCCGGCAGCGACGGTGCAGCGGGGACCGGCGGCGCGTTCTCGGCCTCGGCATCCACGGCGGCGTCGGCCGTCTTGGGCGCGGCGGTCTGCGCGGGCACAGGCGTCTCGCCGGTGCCTGCAGCCTGGGCACTGTCCTGCACCGCGGGGTCCGGATCGCGCGAGGGCGCAGCCGTCGGGCCCGGGGTCGCGGCTGTCGACACAGCGGCCGCCGCGATCGTGAGGTTGGGTGCGCTCGCCTCCGAGGCTGCGGGCGCCAGAGACGCGGGTGCCGCGGCCGTGCGCGGCGCCGAGGGTGCGCGATCCTCGGCGGCGGTGGCGGGCCGTTGGCGGGCGGCTGCAACAGGAGCTTCGGCGAGCAGCGGTGCCCGATCCGGGGCGGTCGCCGTGCCGCCCGCAGCCGGCGTTGCCCCGCCTGCGGAGGGCGGTGCGACGGCGCCGACATCGGGTGCGCTGTCGGCGACGGCGGGCGCCGCGGCTGCCGGACTGGGCGCGGGGCGGGGTGCGGGTTCCAGCAGCGCGCGGGCGACCCCCGGTGTGCCGGTTGTGGTGTCGCTCGCCCGGTCGGTGGCCCGGCGCGACTGTGTCGGCGCCTCGGTCGGCGCCAGGACGCGCGTCGGCCCGTCGGGCACGCGGCGTTGGCTCTCCTGGGCTGCGGCGAGCCGCTGTTCGGCTGTGTCGGCGCGGCGGCGCGCAAGACCGAGCGCGGTCTCGAGCCGCGCCATTTCGGTGGCCGTGGCGATCCGCTTCTCCTCGGCCAACAGCGCGGCTTCGCGCGCGGTGACGAGGGCGCCCTCCAGCGCCGCGATCCGCGTCTCGGCATCGGCGATGGCGCCTTCGCGCGCCTCCATCCGCGCCTCGAGCGCGGCGAGGGCGGCGGCGCGCCGGTTTTCCGCCGGTGTGGAGGCCGCGTCGGCGGGGAATTGGCGGTCCAGGGCGGCGGTCAGCGCGATCCCGAGGGCGAGGCCCGCGCCCAGCATCAGCGTACCGCGCCAAGGCGAGACCAAGCGCTCGTCGTCGGCCTCGGCCGCTGCGCGCGCCTTGCGGCGGGCGCGCACACGGTCGGCCGCGGTGATCGGTGCCGACGGCTCCGCGGCGGCGATCAGAGCGGCTGCGCTGGAGGTCGGTACGGTCGACGGCGTCGCGGGCGGCGCGGCAGCGGTATCGGTGTCGTCGTCTGGCAGGTTGGCGGCCGCGTCGGCCCGGGCCTGGGCCAGGGCGGCATTCAGGCGATCCACGATCGCGGCGGTCGCCCCCTCCGCAGCCTCGGCGCCTGGGGCGCTGAACAGGGGGGGCTCGGCCGCGGCGGTCCCGGGCGGCGTGCCGGCGCTTACCTGCCACGAGAGATCGTCCAACGGATCGCTCAGCAGCTCTTCGCCGGCGGGGGCAGGCTGCGGGGCCGCCGGAGAGGGTGCAGCCCCGTCCTGGGCAGCCCCGTCCTGGGCAGCCCCGTCCTGGGCAACCCTGTCCTGGGCACTCCCGGCCCCGGTCGCCAGCGGACCTTCGGATGGCTGAGCGGGCGCCTCCGGGTCGGGCACTGCGGCGTCGGACGCCTCCAGCAGGTCGTCGTCGGACGGCAAACGCTGCGGCCTGCGCGTCTTCATCGAACGGAGCGCCAACCGCACCGGGTCGTTGTCGTCGATCGGTTCACCCGAGAGTGCGTGCATCGCCCCTCTCCCTTCTGGATCCGCGCTTCCCGATGCCGGCGGTGCCGCCGCTGCCGAACGTCGCCACGCGACATCCAGCCACCCTTCCAGCGCATTTTCCCCCCAGTTGTGGCACAAGCATGGCAACTGGCTATCGCGCATTCCGACATCTGTATCAGGATTTTACCCGCTGAAATTGAATTGTCGCCCCTGTGTTGAACTTAGAGCGCCGACACCCCCGTTCATGCCCCGCCCGCACGTAGCAATCGAGCCACACCGACCAGAAGTTGCGGCCCGGGCGCACTTGCCCCAGCGCGGACTTCGCAGCGGTCGTGGCGCGCCTGTGCCACGCACGGAGGGCGCTGCCAAGTCCCGAATCGAACCTGTTTCGCCGTTTCGCGATCCGGCTATGCGGCGTTCCGTCGTCATCCTGTCATCTGCCTGTGCCACTACCCGACCGGGTACCGATAGGTTGGGCACGGAAGGTTAACATGTCGTTTGATCTCACTCGTCGCCTGGCGGCCGAGGCGCTGGGCACGGCGATGCTGGTCGCCGGCGTCGTGGGCTCGGGCATCATGGCCGAGGGTCTGACCGACGACACGGCCGTCGCGCTGCTGGCTAACACTGCCGCGACCGGGGCGATCCTCTGTGTGCTGATCGCGCTGCTGGGCCCGATCTCGGGCGCGCATTTCAACCCGGCGGTCAGTATGGCGATGGCGGTGCGCGGCGACCTGCCTTGGGGCCAGGCAGCGCGCTATGGCGCAGCGCAGGTCGCAGGCGGGCTGATCGGCACGCTGCTGGCGCATCTGATGTTCGAAGAGGCGGTGCTGCAGGTCTCGACCACCGAGCGCACCGGGCTCGCCCAGTGGCTGGCCGAGATCGTCGCGACCTTCGGGTTGCTGGGCACGATCCTGGCGGGGCTGCGGTTTCGGCCGAGCGCGGTGCCGGCGCTGGTGGGGCTGTACATCGCGTCGGCCTACTGGTTCACGGCCTCGACGTCCTTCGCCAACCCGGCGGTGGCCATCGCGCGGGCGTTCACGGACACGTTCTCGGGCATCCGGCCGGTCGATGTGCCGCTGTTCGTGGCGGCCGAGCTGATCGGCGCCCTGCTGGCGGTGGCATTCTTCGGCTGGCTGCTGGGCGGCGCGGCGGCCCCGGTGGCTGAGGAGGCGGCGGCGCGCCGGGAGCGGGACGCGTGAGCATCGTCATCCACCACAACCCGGACTGCGGCACCTCGCGTAGCGTGCTGGCGATCTTGTGCGCGGCGGGCGAGGCGCCGGTGGTGATCGAGTATCTGAGGGAAGGCTGGACCCGGCCGCAGCTGTTGGCGCTGTTCGCGGCGGCGGATCTGACGCCCCGCGCGGCGCTCAGGACCTCGACGTCGCCGGCCGAAGCGCTGGGCCTGTTGGACCCGGCCGTGGGGGAGGAGGCGCTGCTGGACGCGATGCTGGCGCACCCGGTGCTGGTCAACCGGCCCATCGTGTGCAGCCCGCTGGGCGTGCGGCTCTGCCGTCCGGCCGCGCGGGTGCTGGACCTGATGCCGACGCTGCCACCGGGCCCGCTGGCCACCGCGGACGGGACGCCGCTGATCGACGCCGCGGGCAACCGGGTCGGCTGAGGCGGATGGCTCAGCGCCGGGCGCAGGCCGCCAGCACCACCCAGCGCCCGCTTTCGGGCTGATAGAAGACCGGGTCGGGGCGCACGCTGTTGCTGTGCGGCTGGGGCAGGGTCTGCATCGGCCGCCCCTCGCAGAGCGCCGGGCCCACCCGCGTCTCGACCAAAGCCACGGCCGCGGCGCGGTCCTTGGCGCTGGGCTGCAGCACGGCACCGTCCAGCTTGACCCAGGTCATCCAGGCCTGGTGCGCCACGGCATAGTCGGTCATCACCCGGTAGTCGCGACCCTCGAAGGCCACCACCGTCTCGGCGTCCTCGTTGGTCACGTCATAGGCCATCTGGCAGCCGGCCAGCAGGCCCGTCGCCACCAGCGCCGCCATTCGCGTCGCCGCCCGCGTCGCAACCCGCGTCGCCGGCAGCGTCGCCGATCGGGCGCCGCCGCACACCGGGGCCGCCGTCGCGTTGTTCATCGCCATCGCCGTTCCTCCGTCTCCACCGAAAACGCTGCGGTCGGAAGATGACGATTGGCGGACGCTGGTGCGGCGCTCGCGGGGCAACGGCGGGATCGACGGCCCCGCCTGCAGCCCACGGTAGATGACGCTTGGTGATCTCGCGCCCCGGTCGTGGGCCGCCCGCGCGCGGGCTCAGCGGCGGGTCACGTAGCCGTCGGCCAGATCCTCGGCCACAGCGGCGGTGTCGCGCTCGTCGGGCGGGCCATAGCCGCCGCCGCCCGGCAGGGCGAGGCTCACCACGGTGCCGGCCGGCAGGGTGGTCGTCATCTTGGGCTCCAGCGCCATCGGCGCACCGTCGGGCCCGACGGCCGAGAGTTGGCCGGATGCGCCCGGCTCTCCGCCCGCCAGGCCCGGCGCGGGTATCTTGACCCGCTCGTAGAGGCCCGAGAACAGGAACGGCTTGTCGGTCAGCACCTCGAACGTCATCGCCTGGCCCAGCCCGCCCCGGTGGCGTCCGCGCCCGCCGCTGTCGACCACCAGGGTGCGGTCGCGGATCACGATGGGGGCACGGGTCTCGATGACCTCGACCGGCACGCCGGCGATGCCCGAGGGATAGGCGGTGGCCGACAGCCCGTCGCGCCCAGCCATCGCGCCCACGCCGCCCGAGGAGAACCAAGTGAAGCTGAACGAGCGCCCCTGTCGGTCCTCGCCCGCGATGTGCGTGTCCCACAGCCCGTCCGACCCCGGCGCCGCCACCGCATCGGGCAGCGCGCCCGCCAGCGCGCCCATGATCGCCGACGGCAGGAAGTGACCAACCAGGTGCCGCCCCGCCGTCGCCGCCGGGCGTTTCGCATTCAGGATCGAGCCCTCGGGCGCAGTGATGCGGATGGTGCGGAAGGCGCCCTCGTTGTTGGGCACCTCGGGGCAGAGCGCGCACTTGATGCCATAGGTGCCGTAGGCGCGCGTGTAGTTGACCGCCACGTTGACGCCCAGCGGCACCGCGTCGGACGAACCGGTAAAGTCGGCCTCCAGCACATCGCCGGCCACGCGCACCGTGACGGCGATGCGGATCGGCGTCTCGAACCCGTCGATGTCCAGCGCATAGCTGTACGCGCCGTCAGGCAGCGCGGCGATGGCGGCCTTGGTCGCCACCTCGGAGCGTTCGATGATGGCATCCGACAGCGCCTCGATATCGTCCAGCGCGAACTCGTCCATGAACCCCAGCAGCTGGCGCCCGCCGACCGCGTTGCCCACGATCTGGCTGTGCAGATCGCCCAGCACCTCCTCGGGGGTGCGCGAGTTTGCAGCGACGATGTCCAGGATCGGCTGCACCAGCGCGCCGGCGTCGACCAGCTTCATGATCGGCAGCGCCAGCCCCTCCTCGTAGACCGATCGGCTGTCGGCCGAGAGCCCGCGCCCGCCGATGTCCAGCGCGTGGCAGCACGAGGCGAAGAAGGCCACGATCCGCCCGTTGCGGAAGATCGGCGTGGTGACGGTGATGTCGTTGAGCTGGCTCGCCGTCATCCACGGGTCGTTGGTGATCAGCACATCGCCTTCGACCAGCGTGTCCAGCGGGTACTTCTGCAGCATGTGCACCATGCCGGTGGCCATCGAGTTGATGTGGCCGGGCGTGCCGGTCACCGCTTGCGCTACCATGCGGCCGCGTCGGTCGAACACCCCGGCCGAGAGATCCCCGGAATCGCGCACGATCGAGGTGAAGGACGAGCGCATCAGCGCCGCCGCCTGCTCGTCGACCGTGCCGATCAGCCGCTGCCACAGGATGTCCAGCGTCAGCGCGTCGATGCCGTGGGTGCTCGCGTCCATGGCCGTGTCTCCGTTTCTGTCTCTCGTCCCGCCGTCACGCTCTGGCGGTAGCCCGTTTTGTGGCGCCCCAAGCTGACGGGCCCCAAGCTAAGGGGGCCACGTT
>JBCCMW010000272.1:0-5911 GCA_039026175.1 Pseudomonadota bacterium | reverse complement strand
GGGGGAGGGGCGGCTGGGGGAGGGGCGGCTGGGCGGCGGGCGGCCCTTGGCACGATGGGCCGATGATCGGCAAGCTGTCGGGGCGGGTCGACTATGTGGCCGAGGACCACGCCCTGATCGAGGCGGGGGGTGTCGGCTACGAGGTCCACTGCGCGCCGGCCACACTTGCCGCGCTGGTGCCGGGCACAGCAGCGACGCTTTATACCGAGCTGGTGGTGCGCGAGGATCTGATGCAGCTGTTGGGCTTCTCCAGCGTCGAGGAACGCGCCTGGCACCGGGTGCTGACCTCGGTGCAGGGGGTCGGTGGGCGCGTGTCGATGGCGATCCTCGCGACACTGGGTCCTACACGGCTCGCCCGCGCGCTGGCGCTCGACGACGCCGCGGCCGTGCGCCAGGCCCCGGGGGTCGGCCCCAAGCTGGCCCAGCGCATCGTGCGCGAACTCAAGGGCAAGACGCCCGCCAGCGTCCGGCACGCGCCCTCGATCACCGCACCGCCGGCGCCGACCGCCGGTACTGCCCCGCCGGCGCCCACCGCCGATACGACCCCGCCGGCGCCCACCGCCGATGCCGCGCAGCCGCCGCCCGTGGCCGAAACGGCCGAAGGCCCCGGACGGCAAACCGCCGAAGGCGCCTCCGGCGGGCAAGGTGCCGGGGCCTTCGGCCGCGACGACGCCGACCAGGCCATCGCACCCGGCGAGACGGTCGCGGCAGAGACGCTGGGCGACGCGGTCTCGGCCCTCGTCAACCTCGGCTACGATCGCAGCGACGCGTTGGCCGCCGTGCACCGCGCGGCCGAGGGGATCGGCCGATCGGCCGGCCTCGCAGGGCTGATCCGCGCCGCACTCCGCCAGCTCGACACTGTGGCCGGCGAGCGATGACACCGCCGACCGACCCTGCCGGCGCGCCCGATCCCACGCTCCGCGCCGAACCCCAGCCGGGCGACGAGGCGGGCCGCGCCCTCCGCCCCGAACGGCTGGGCGACTTCACCGGCCAGGCCGAGGCCCGCGCCAACCTCGCCGTCTTCATCGAGGCCGCCCGCCGGCGGGGCGAGGCGATGGACCACCTGCTCCTCTACGGCCCCCCCGGCCTCGGCAAGACCACCCTCGCCCAGATCGTCGCCCGCGAGCTGGGGGTGAACTTCCGCATGACCTCGGGCCCGGTGCTGGCCAAGGCCGGCGACCTCGCCGCCGTGCTCACCAACCTCGAGGCGCGCGACGTCCTGTTCATCGACGAGATCCATCGCCTGAGCGCGGTGGTCGAGGAGATCCTCTACCCCGCCCTCGAGGATTTCGAGCTGGACCTCGTGATCGGCGAGGGCCCGGCCGCGCGGACCGTGCGCATCGACCTGCAGCCCTTCACGCTGATCGGGGCGACCACGCGGCTCGGCCTTCTCACCACGCCGCTGCGCGACCGGTTCGGCATCCCCACCCGCCTGGCCTTCTACGAACCGGCCGAGCTGGCCGCCATCGTCGCGCGTGCCGCCGGGCTGATGGGCCTGGCGGCCGAGGCGGACGGCGTGATGGAGATCGCCCGGCGCGCCCGCGGCACCCCGCGCATCGCCGGCCGCCTGCTCCGCCGCGTCGCCGACTTCGCGCTGGTCGAGACCGAGGGCCACCTGACCCGGGCGCTGGCCGACCGCGCGCTGGCCCGCCTCGGCGTCGACGGGCTGGGCTTGGACGGCGCGGACCGGCGCTACCTGGGCGCGATGGCCGAGCACTACGGCGGCGGGCCCGTGGGGGTCGAGACCCTGGCCGCGGTGCTGTCCGAGGCGCGCGACGCGATCGAGGAGGTGATCGAGCCCTACCTCATGCAGGCCGGCCTGGTCGCGCGCACCCCCCGCGGCCGCGTGCTGACCGAGGCCGCGTGGCGCCACCTGGGCCTGCAGCCGCCGCGCCCGCCGCAGGACCTGTTCGACCGCTGATCCGGCCGCTAGGCTCGCGCCATTGTCCCGCCCCGCTGCCGGCCGCACGCCCGGCCCGCGGGCGGCCACCCGATTGAGCCCCGAGCCCGCGCGCCATGCAGCCCACCACCCCCGCCGAACGCCGCCTCCTCGCCGCCCTCACCCGCGCCGACCCCGCGGATTTCACCGAAGGCACCTTCATCGTCAGCCCCAAACTGCCGGGCGAGGATGACGAGACGCTGCGCCTGCGCCCCTGCTTCGTGCAGTGGCTGGCCACCGCCGGCCCCGGCGCCCCGCGCCTCCCCCCCACCGGCCTATTGGTCCGCGGCGCCCTGATACACCAGCCCGGTGCCCCAGGTCTGTCGCTCGAAGGCTGCACCCTGGCCCAGGACCTCGGCCTGGTGGCCTGCCGCTTTCGCGCCGCGCCGGTTCTCCGCGGCGCCCGCCTCCGCAGCCTGTTCCTGAACGCCAGCCACCTCCCCGGCATCGTGGGCGACCGCCTCCGCGCCGAGGGCAGTGTTTTCCTCCGCAACGCCACCGTCGAGGGCGAGGCCCGCTTCCTCGGCGCCCGCATCGGCGGCAGCCTCGACTGCAGCGACGCCAAGATCCGCCGATCCGACGCCAAAGCCCTCAGCGCCGACGGTGTGCAGGTCGAGGGTGACGTCTTCCTCCGCAACGCCACCGTCGAGGGCGAGGCCCGCTTCCCCGGCGCCCGCATCGGCGGCGACCTCGACTGCACCGACGCCAAGCTCCGCCGACCCGACGCCTTCGCTCTCAACGCCGACGGTGTGCAGGTCGAGGGCAGCGTCTTCCTAGGCAACGCCACCGTCGAGGGCGAGGTCTGCTTCGTCGGCGCTCGTATCGGCGGCGCCTTCGGTGTCGAGCGCAGTTCCTTCGTTCGACCGGGAAACGATGCTCTCGCGCTCCACAACGCCATTGTGAAGGGCGGCCTGTTCCTGCGGCAGGACACACGGGTTGACGGGCGGTTGGGGTTGAGCGGCGCGTCGGTCGGCTCGCTGGCCGACGAGCCCGCATGCTGGCCGGCGCCGGGCAACCTCGACCTCGCCCGCTTCGACTATGGCGCCTTCCTCGGGAAGGGCGTCTCGGCGGCCGAGCGCATCCGCTGGCTGGGGCTGCAGCAGGACGTTAAGCGCGGCTTCGACTTCAGCCCCCAACCCTGGGAGCAGTGCGCCAAGGTGCTGCGCGAGATGGGCCACGCCAGTGACGCCCGCGCCGTGCTGGTCGACAAGGAGCAGCAGCTCCGCGCACACCGGCGCCAGGAGCGGCGCATCGACCTCGCCGCCGCCCGCCTCCGCCGCCGCATCGACACCGCGCGCCCGCCACGCAGCGACCGGATTGCGGCGCAGGCGCGCATTTTCCTCGCCTCGCTCCACACCGAGCAGCGCTACTTCGCAGACCGCTTGCGGGACGCCGTCACGCCGGAACGGCTGCAGTTTCCCACCCTGACCGGCGCCATCCAGCGCGAGGAACGGCACGCCGCCACCCAGGCGGCGAGGCAGGCGCACCTGCCGTGGCTGGGTGCGCGTTCGCGCACAGCGGGGCTCTGGTGGTCGCTGCTGGGCCGCCGGGTGTGGGACCACGTGCTCGGCATCGCGGTCGGGTACGGGTATCAGCCGCAGCGGGCGCTGTTCTGGGCGCTGGGGTTCTGGCTGACCGGGGCGCTGGTGTTCGCGATGGTCGACGGGCGCGACGGGATGATGCCGAACAACGCCTTCATCATCCGTGCGCCCGAATGGGTGCGCTGCACCCACCCAGCCGGCCAGCCCATCGAACTGTCCCAACCGGCGCGCCTGTCCGAGCCCGTTTTCGGTGGCCGACCGGCGACGGGCGTCCTCACCACCGGGCTGCAACGGCCGGGCGAGCGGTCGGTCGACTGTTTCCACCGCCAGCCCGAGGGCGCGGACTACCCCTACTTCGAGCCGCTGTCCTATGCCGCCGACACCTTCCTGCCCATCGTCGACCTGCACCAGCAGGAGTACTGGACCCCCAACCGCGACACCTGGGAGGGGTGGACCGGCCGCGGCTACCTGTGGCTGCACATCCTGCTGGGCTGGGCGCTGTCGCTGCTGGCCGTCGCCGGCTTCAGCGGCATCGTCAAGAGCGACTGAGCCCGCGCCCTGGACCCGCGCCCTGCGCCCGCACCCTGGGCCCGCGCCTGGGCCTTGCCCCCCGCCCCGCGTGCGCCACGTCGCGGCGGCGGACGGGCGAGGGCGCGCGCGTGGGGGGCACGGCATGGACGGGGTCGACGAGGCGCGGGTCAGGGCGCTCTTCACCCGCTCGGACGGGCGCTACCGGTTCGCGCGCTGGGGGCGGGCGGTGGCGCCGGCGATCTTCGGCCTGGATGGCGAGAGCGCGCGGGTGATGGGCGAGGCGCTGCGCGCGACCGCCTCGCTCGCCGGGCTCGACACGGTCGACGAGGACCCCGAGCTCGGCGCCAACGCCTTCGTCTTCGCCTGCGGGGCGTGGGGCGATCTGCGCGAGGTGCCGGGGCTCGACCGGCTGATCCCGGACCTCGCGCGCCTCACCCAGGTGCTGTCGGCCGCGGGCGCCAACCAGTACCGCATCTTCGGCTTCGACGGGGCCGAGGGCGCGGCACCCGGACCCGGCGCGCGCCCCGGCGCCATCCGCATCGCGATCACACTGCTCCGCCTGGACGACGCGTTCGCACGCTACCCCTGGCGCGTCACGGCGGCGGGCCAGGCGGTGCAGTCGATGCTGCTCTGGTCCGACCACGCCTTCACGGCAGAAAGCCCGGTGGCCGAGATCCAGGGCGTCGGCCGCGCGCTCGCCAAACCCTGGGTCCAGGCGCTGATCCGGGCCGCCTACGACCCGGCCCTGCCTGCCGCGACCGACGACCCCGCCCACGCCACCGCCCTGGCCAGCGCCGCGCGCGACGCCGGTTAAGCGGCCGGAGGCCCCGGAACCCAGCGCGCGGAGCGCCCGGAAACCCAGCGCGCGGAGCGCGGCCTGGACACCCGGCTCAGGCGCCCACGCCCACCGGACAGGTCACGCCGGTGCCGCCCAGGCCGCAATAGCCGCCGGGGTTCTTGGCCAGATACTGCTGGTGATAATCCTCGGCGAAAAACACCGCGCCCGCCGGGGCGATCTCGGTGGTGATGGCGCCGTAGCCCCGCGCCGTCAGCCCGGCCTGGAACGCGGCCTTGGTCGCCTCGGCCGCCGCGGCCTGGGCGTCCGAGAACGTATAGATGGCCGAGCGGTACTGCGTGCCCACATCGTTGCCCTGGCGCATGCCCTGGGTCGGGTCGTGCCCCTCCCAGAACACCTTCAGCACGGCGTCGTAGGAGACCCGGGCCGGGTCGAACACGATGCCGACCACCTCGGTATGCCCGGTCTGGCCCGAGCAGACCTCGCGATAGGTCGGGTTCGGCGTGAAGCCGCCGGCATAGCCGACATAGGTCACCAGCACGCCCGGCAGCTGCCAAAACATCCGCTCGGCCCCCCAGAAGCAGCCCATCGCCACCACGGCATGCTCGGCACCCTCGGGATACGGACCCTTCAGCGCCGCGCCGTTCACAAAATGGCGCTCGGCCGTCGGGATCGGCTCGGCCCGCCCGGCCAGAGCCTCGGCACGACCGACCATCGCGCTCTTGCGAAAACCGAACAGCATCGGACCCTCCTGTGTCGCCTGTCGCAGAGGTGCGTGCACCCCGCCTCGAATACAACCGTTCAGCGCTGGATCGCCCGCGCCGCAGCAAGGCCGCGCAAGGCCGCCTACGACCGGGCACGACCGCGCGAGGCGAGTTTCTCACGCCCACGTAGGCAGATGTGCGTATTTGGGACGTGCCGGCCGCGATGTTGGCATATTTCCGTCGATCAGCGGCCTGCTTGGCATGCGAGCGTCCAATCGTGGTTGGGAGAGAGCGGATGAACCTCCTTTTGCGCGTGCTGACGTCCGTTATGGCGATCCAGTGTCTGCTTGGGTCGGCGATGTTGATCATCGTCATGGACAGCGGCGGTTTGGTGAGCGTG
>JBCCMW010000271.1:0-5936 GCA_039026175.1 Pseudomonadota bacterium | reverse complement strand
GGGCTGAGCGCCGCTGCGCGCGTGCGGGGCCGGGCTGAGCACCGCTGCGCGTGCGGGGCCGGGCTGAGCACCGCTGCGCGTGCGGGGCCGGGCTGAGCACCGCTGCGCGTGCGGGGCCGGGCTGACCGCCGCTGCGCGTGCGGGGCCGGGCTGAGCGCCGCTGCGCGTGCGGGGGGCTGACCGCACGGGAGGGCAAGCGATTGCACGTCACCCCTTAACCACACGCAGAGCGCGTGTGTATGGTCGCTAAGTGTTTCCCTGCAGAAGGCTCACCCCATGCACCGTCTTGCGCTCGCCGCTGCTGCCGCCGCCACCGCCACGATGTTCGCCACGGCCGCCCCGGCCCAGGATTTCCAGCCGGCCGTGATCTTCGACATGGGCGGCAAGTTCGACAAATCCTTCAACGAGGGCGTCTGGAACGGCGTCCAGCGCTTCATGGAAGAGACCGGCGTCGAGGTCATGGAGTTCGAGGTCACCAACGAGACCCAGCGCGAGCAGGCGATGCGCCGCATGGTCTCGCGCGGGGCGACGGTGGTGCTGGGCGTGGGCTTCGCCCAGGCCGACGCGATCGACGCCGTCGCCGCCGACCACCCCGACGTCGACTTCGCGATCATCGACGTCAACTGGCTGGATCGGCCGAACCTGCGCCAGTACGCCTTCAAAGAGCACGAGGGCAGCTATCTCGTCGGCGTCGCCGCCGCGATGGCGTCCGAGACCGGCACCGTGGGCTTTATCGGCGGCATGGACATCCCGCTGATCCGCAAGTTCGCCTGCGGCTACGCCCAGGGCGTGACCGAGACCGATGCCGATGCCACCGTGCTGCAGGCCATGACCGGCACCACGCCCGCGGCCTGGAACGACCCGACCAAGGGCGCCGAACTGGCGCAAAGCCAGATCGACCGCGGCGCCGACATCGTCTACCACGCAGCGGGCGGCACGGGCCTCGGCGTCATGCGCGCGGCGGCCGACGCGGGCGAGCTCGCCATCGGCGTGGACAGCAACCAGAACGGCGTGATCCCGGGCTCGATCCTGACCTCGATGATCAAGCGCGTGGACGTCGCCGCCTACGACACGCTGTCCGACGCGATGGCCGGCGAGTTCACCGCGGGCGTCAACATCCTGGGCCTGGCCGAGGACGGCGTCGACTGGGCGCTGGACGAGAACAATGCCCCGCTGATCACCGCCGAGATCGAGGCCGCGGTCGAGGCCGCCAAGGCCGGCATCATCGCCGGCGACATCGTGGTGCACGACTACATGGCCTCGAACGACTGCCCGTTCTGAGGCGATCCTCCCCGCCGGCGCCCGCGCGATGACACCGTCCTGCTCTGCCGCGGGTCCGGCCCACCCGGCGGCCGCCGAGCGCGGCTTCCGCGTGCGCGGCCTCGGCGAGATCGCGATCCGCTGCGCCGACCTCGACGCGATGGAGCGGTTCTACGCCGACGTCATCGGGCTGGAACGGCTGGCCGAGCGCGAGAACGGGATCGTGTTCTTCCGCATCGGCCCGGGCCGCGGGGGCCATGGGGGCCACACCACGGTGCTGGCGCTGTTCGCCCACGATGCCGACGTGCGCCGCGGGCTGCACCCCACGGGCACGCGACCCAGCACGGGCGCGGCCTCCTCGCTGCACCACCTGGCGCTGACGGTGGACTGGGCGGCGCAGCAGGCGGCGATGGCCTGGTACGCGCGCCAGGGGCTGGCCTACCGGGTGGAGCGGTTCGACTGGATCGGCTGGCGCGGCGTGTTTACCCATGACCCCGACGGCAACACCGTCGAGCTGGTCGCCGCCGACCCGGACGCCCGGCCGTGAGCGCACCCGGCTCAGACGCCACCGTCGCCCCACCGGCGATCCGGCTGATCGGCATCACCAAACGCTTCGGGCCGGTGGTGGCCAACGCCGCCGTCGACCTCAGCGTCCAGCCGGGCACGATCCACGGCATCGTCGGCGAGAACGGGGCGGGCAAGTCGACCCTGGTCTCGATCCTATACGGGTTCTACCACGCCGACGCCGGCGCCATCGAAATCGCCGGCCGGCCGGTCCAGATCCCCGACAGCGCGGCCGCCATCGCGCTGGGCATCGGCATGGTGCACCAGCACTTTATGCTGGTCCCCAACTTCACCGTGCTGGAGAACGTGATGCTGGGCGCCGAGGCTGCAGCGGCGGCGGCAGTGGCGGACGCAACCGGCACCGAGACCGGGCCGGGGGCCGACGTAGGGACCGACGCCAGCCCGGGTGCCGGCGCCCCGAAAGGGCGCATCGGCCTGGCCGCGGCGCGCCGGGCCGCCCGCGCCGACCTGGCCCGCCTGGCCGCCGACTATGGCCTGGAGGTCCCGCCCGACGCGGTGACCGGCGACCTGCCCGTCGGCCTGCAGCAGCGGGTCGAGATCGTCAAGGCGCTGGCCCGCGGTGCCCGGGTGCTGATCCTGGACGAGCCGACCGGCGTGCTGACCCCGGACGAGACCGACCGCTTCTTCGACATCCTGCGCAGCCTGCGCGCCCAGGGCGTGACGGTGCTGCTGATCACCCACAAGCTGCGCGAGATCATGGCGCTCTGCGACAACGTCTCGGTCATGCGCCAGGGCCGAATGGTCGCCCACCGCGCCGTCGCCGACACCACGCGCGAGGAGCTGGCCAGCCTGATGGTCGGGCGCGACGTCAAGCTGGAGGCCGAGCACCGCGCCACCGACCCCGGCCCCGTGCGGCTGGTCGCCGACGCGCTGACCTGGCGCGACCGGGCCGGGGTGGCGCGGCTCTCGGACGTCTCGCTGACCCTGCGGGCGGGCGAGATCCTGGGCCTGGCCGGGGTCGCGGGCAACGGGCAGTCCGAGCTTCTGGACCTGATGTCCGGCATCGCTGCGGTGCAGGAGGGGCGCATCCGCCTGATCGCCGGCAACGCCGAGCGCACCATCGACGCGCGCCACCCCGCCGACCCCCGGCGCCTGCGGGCCGAAGGCGTGGCCCACGTGCCCGAGGACCGCCACCGCCGCGGCCTGGTCCTGCCGTTCGCGGCGCGCGACAATGCGGTCCTGGGCTACCAGCACGGCGCCGACGCGGGCGCGGGCCGGTGGCTCAGCCCCGCCGCCATGCGGGCCCGCTGCGCCGCGCTGATGCGCGCGTTCGACGTGCGCCCGCCCGACCCCGAGCTGCGCGCCGCCGGCTTTTCGGGCGGCAACCAGCAGAAGCTGGTCCTGGCGCGCGAGTTCGAGGCCGCCCCCGGCGTGCTGCTGATCGGCCAGCCCACGCGCGGCGTCGACATCGGCGCGATCGAGGCGATCCACGCGCGCATCCTGGCAATGAAGGAAGCCGGCGCCGCGATCCTGCTCGTCTCGGTCGAACTGGACGAGATCCTGGCGCTGTCCGACCGCATCGCCGTCATTAACCAGGGCCGCCTGATCGGCGTGCTGCCGCGGGCCGAGGCCGACCGCCACCGCCTGGGCCTGATGATGTCGGGCGTCGCCCCCACCGACACCGGCCCCGCCGACACTGGCCCCGCGACCGAGGCCGACGACCCCAGCCGAGAGACCGCATGACGCGCCTGCCCGCCTGGGCCGATTACGGCCTGCTCCCCGCGCTCAACATCGCGCTCGCCTTCCTGGTGACGGGCGTCGTGGTCGCCATCATCGGCGAGAACCCGGTCGAGGCGTTGGCCACCATGGTCGAGGGCGCCTTCCTGTTCCCGGGCGGCATCGGCTACACGCTGTTCTACGCGACGAACTTCATCTTCACCGGCCTCGCCGTCGCGGTCGCCTACCAGGCGCGGCTGTTCAACATCGGGGCCGAGGGGCAGGCCGCCCTGGGTGGCATCGGTGCCGCCGCGGTCGCGCTGTCGCTGGACCAGGTGCTGCCGGGGCTGATGGTCGTGCCGCTGGCCATCGCCGCCGCCGCCGCCGCGGGGCTGGCCTGGGCAATCGTGCCGGGATGGCTGCAGGCCTACCGCGGAAGCCACATCGTGATCACCACGATCATGTTCAACACGATCGCCGCGGGCTTGACCGTCACCATGCTGGCCGGCGCGCTGCGCGACCCGCGCCAGCCGAACCCGCAGACCCGCCAGGTGGAGGAAGCCGCCCGCCTGCCCGCCATCCACGACCTGGCCCGCGACCTGGGGCTGGAGGCGGCGACCTCGCCGCTGACGCTGGCCTTCCCGCTCGCGCTGCTGGCCGCGGTGCTGGTCTGGGTGCTGATCTTCCGCACCCGCTGGGGCTATGCGCTGCGCGTGATGGGCCAGTCCGAGCCCGCGGCCGTCTACGCCGGCATCCCCGTCCGGCGCCTGACGTTGGGTGCCATGGCCGTGTCGGGCGCGCTGGCCGGGCTGATGGCGGTCAACGTCATCCTGGGCGACGCCGGGCGGCTGGTGATCAATTTCACCGCCGGCTACGGCTTTACCGGCATCGCCGTGGCGCTGATGGGCCGGGCCCACCCGGTGGGGGTCGTGCTGGCGGCACTGCTGTTCGGGGCGCTGTTCCAGGGCGGCACCGAGCTCGACTATGTCTATCGCTCGATCAGCCGCGAGATGGTGCTGCTGATCCAGGGGTTGATCATCCTGTTCTGCGGCGCGCTCTCGCTGATGCTGGTGCCGTGGGTCGCGCGGGCGCTGGCGGCCTTCCGCGGGCCCGAGGATGCGGAGGGCCGGGCATGAGCCTGCTCGACACCCTCGCCGCCATCGAGCTGCGCGAGGTTCTGCTGTTGGCCGACAGCGCCATCCGCCTGGCCACCCCCCTGATCCTGTGCGCCATGGCCGGCCTGGTGTCCGAGCGTGCGGGCGTCATCGACATCGGGCTGGAGGGCAAGCTGCTGGCCGGCGCCTTCGCCGCCGCCGCCGTCGCGGCGCTGACCGGCAGCCCGTGGGCCGGGCTTCTGGCGGCGATGGTCACCTCGCTCGCCATGGCCGCGGTGCACGGCTTTGCCTGCATTACCCACAGGGGCGAACAGATCGTCTCGGGCGTCGCGATCAACATCCTGGCCTCGGGCCTGACGGTGGTGATCGGCATCGCGCTGTTCCGCCAGGGCGGGCAGACCCCGTCGTTGGCGGCGGACCAGCGCTTCGGCGAGATCGCGCTGCCGCTGGCCGAGACCCTGGCCGCCGTGCCGGTGCTGGGCCCGGTCTACGGCGACCTGATCTCGGGCCACCGGCTGCCGGTGTACCTGGCCTTCGCCGCCGTGCCGCTGGTTGGCTGGCTGCTGTGGCGCACCCGGTTCGGCCTGTCGCTGCGCGCGGTCGGCGAGATGCCCGCGGCGGTGGACAGCGCGGGGCAGAGCGTCACGGCGCTGCGCTACCGCGCGGTGCTGCTGGCCGGGCTCCTCTGCGGCGTCGCGGGCGCCTACCTCTCGGTCGCCCACGGCGGCGGGTTCGTGCGCGAGATGTCGGCCGGCAAGGGCTACATCGCGCTCGCCGCCATGATCATGGGCCGCTGGCGCCCCTGGCCGGTGCTGATCGCCTGTCTGCTGTTCGGGTTTCTCGAGGCTGGCGCGGCGCGGCTGCAGAGCCTCGAGATCCCCGGCCTCGGCACCGTGCCCAACGACCTGGTGCTGGTGCTGCCCTACGTTGCCACGGTCCTGCTGCTGGCCGGCTTCTTCGGCCGCGCGATCCCGCCCCGCGCGCTCGGCACACCCTATGTGAAGGAGCGCTGAGGGTGGCGCCAGCACCCCTGTCCGCCGCCACCGAGGCCGCGCTGGTGGCGGCAGCGCGCGAGGTCCGCGACCGCGCTTACGCTCCCTATTCGCGCTTTGCCGTCGGCGCGGCGATCCTCGATGCGCAGGGCCGTATCCACTGCGGCTGCAACGTCGAGAACGCGGCCTACCCCCAGAGCCAGTGTGCCGAGGCGACGGCCATCGGCGTGATGGTCGCCGCCGGCCCCGCGCCCGGGTTGTCACCGGGGGCCGCGCCCGGTTCGCCGCCCGGCGTCGCGCCCGCTTCGCCGCCCGGCGACGCGCTCGG
>JBCCMW010000270.1:0-5978 GCA_039026175.1 Pseudomonadota bacterium | reverse complement strand
GTGATCGCCGATTTCGAAGTCGCCGAGGAGATGATCAAGCACTTCATCAAAAAGGTGCAGCCGGCGACGATGTTTTCGAAACCCCAGGTCGTGGTCTGCGTGCCCTATGGCGCAACCCCGGTCGAGGAACGGGCGATCGAACAGTCGGTGCTGTCGGCCGGCGCGCGCAAGGCGCTGTTGATCGCCGAGCCGATCGCCGCCGCCATCGGCGCGGGCCTGCCCATCACCGAACCCACCGGCAGCATGGTCGTCGACATCGGCGGCGGCACGACCGAGGTCGCGGTGCTCTCGCTCTCGGACATCGTCTACGCCAAGTCGGTGCGCACCGGCGGCGACAAGATGGACGAGGCGATCATCAGCCACCTGCGCCGCCAGCATAACATGCTGATCGGCGACGCGACGGCCGAGCGGATCAAAAAGGAGATCGGCACCGCGCGCATGCCGGCCGACGGCGTGGGGCGCACCATGCGCATCCGCGGCCGCGATCTGTTGAACGGCGTTCCCAAGGAGCAGGAGATCACCCAGGCCCAAATCGCCGAGAGCCTGTCCGAGCCCGTGCAGCAGATCGTCGAGAGCGTGATGGTCGCGCTGGAGGCGACGCCGCCCGATCTGGCAGCCGACATCGTGGACAACGGCGTGATGCTGGCCGGCGGCGGCGCGCTGTTGGGCGAGTTGGACATCGCCCTCCGCGAACAGACCGGCCTCGCCATCTCGGTGGCCGAGGAGCCGCTGCACTGCGTCGCGCTCGGCACCGGCCGCTCGCTGGAGCATCTCGACAGTCTGGGCCATGTCATGAAGGTCGCCTGAGCGGCCTCGCCCGGGCCGAGACCGCGGCGTTTACCCCAGATGCGGGCGCAGGATGGCCCGCCGTATCGCGCCGGGCCCGTCGAGGGCGTGGCCGTCTTACCCGCGCTATGGCATTGATAGTTGGCGGGCGCGGGGTGGCGCCCAGGATCGGGTTCAGGATCGGGATCGGGGACGGCGAGGCATGCGGCGCGGACGCCAGAGCGAGACGGCCGATCTAGAGCGGCGCATCCGCCAGGTGCTGTTGGGCATCGTCGTCGTCGTGTCGCTGGTCTTTATGGGGCTCTGGCGGGCCGATAACCCGCGGCTGACGCAACTGCGGACCGCCCTGATCGACGCGGTGTCGCCCGGCTTCGATTGGGCGGCCGAGCCGGTGGCCTTCGTGACCTCGATGCTGCGCGACTTCCAGGGCTTCATCGACGTCTACGCCCAAAACCGCGAGCTGCGCCGCGAGATCGAGGGGCTGCGGGCGCTGCGCGAAAAGGCCCGCGCGCTGGAGGAGCAGAATGCCCAGCTTGCCGCGCTGATGAACGTCTCGCTGGCTCCGCCGCTGCGCTTTGTCACCGGGGACGTGATCGCCGACAGCGGTGGGCCGTTCTCGGAAAGCGCGCTGGTGAACGTGGGTCTGCGCGACGGGGTGCAGGACGGTGCGGCGGCGGTCGACGGCAACGGCCTGGTCGGGCGCGCCGTCGGTGTAGGCGCGCGGGCGACGCGGCTGATGCTGGTCACCGACTTCTCGTCAAAGGTGCCGGTGGTGATCCGCCCCTCCGGCGCGCGGGCCATCCTGGCGGGTGACGCGACCTCGGCGCCGCGTCTGGATTTCATCGACGATCCCGAGAGCGTGCAACCCGGCGACGTGGTCGAGACCTCGGGCGAGGGCGGCGTGTTTCCGCCGCGCCTGCCCGTCGGTCGGGTGATCCAGAGCGGCGGCACGTTGCGCGCGGCGCTGGCGGCCGATTTCGCGCGGCTCGAGTTCGTGCGCCTGCTGAGCTACCGGGTCGAAAGCGATATGGCCCGCGAGGGCAGCGTGATCGTGCCCGCGCGGCGCCGCGCGCTGGATCGCGTGCCCGATGCGCAGCCGCCCGAGACCGGGGTGCCCGCGGGCGGCGTGCCTGCGGCCGGCGCGCCTGCGGCCGTCGTGCCCGCGGCCGGCACCGCGGCGGCGCAACCCGAGGGCTGAGGGGTGGCGGGGCTTGGTGACGCGCTGACGCCCGCGCCCGGCACGCTGTGGCGCGTGGTGCTGGTGCTGACCCTGGGCCTGGCGGCCGTGCTGGTCGAGGCCGCGCCCGTGGGGCTGACGCCGCGGGGCCTGCCCTCGCCCGACCTGGTGTTCCTGGTCGTCGCCGTCGTTGCGGTCCGACGGCCGGACTGCGTGCCGATCCTGCCCGTCTTTGCGCTGGGGCTCGTGCGCGACCTGCTGACCGACCTGCCGACGGGGCTCGGCGCGCTGACGCTGGTGCTGTCGGCCGAGGTGCTGCGCACGCAGGCAGCGGCGCTGGCGCGCGCCTCGCTGCTGCGCGAGGCTGCCATCATCGCGGTCGTCTGCCTGGTCGCCATGGCGCTGCAGTACGTGCTGACGCTCGCGATGCTGGCCCAGCCGCCCTACGTGATGGCCGTCGTGCGCCAGTGGTTGCTCACCGTGCTGGCCTGGCCGCTGGTGCTGATCGTGGTGCGCGGGATCGCCGGGGTCCGGGCCGAGACCGCCGACGGGAGCCGCCGCCGTGGCGCATAAGCCCGGGTTCGATCCCAAGCGGCGGCTGGGGCCGCGCGGCACCGGCCGGCCCGTGCGCAGCGCGGCACCCGCGCGCCCCAGCCCGACCAAGCCCGAGATCACGCACCCGCTGGCCCGGCGGATCAGCCGGCGCGGGCTGTTCCTGCTGGCCTTCCAGACGGCGGTGGCCGGCACGCTGGCCTGGCGGCTGCGCCAACTGCAGATCGAGGAGGCCGAGCACTACCGCCTGCTGGCCGAGGAGAACCGCATCAACCTGCGCCTGATCGCGCCCGCGCGGGCCGAGATCTACGACCGCGAGGGCCTGGCGCTGGCCGAGAACCGCCAGAACTTCCGCGTGGTGATGGTGCGCGAGCAGGCTGGCGACGTGGACGCGGTCCTGGACCGGCTGGGCCTGTTGATCGACCTGCCCGAGCGGACGCGCGAGCGCCTGCGCAAGGACTTCAAGGCCAAGCCCGGTTTTGTCCCTGTGCCGGTGGCCGAGTATCTGAGCTGGGAAGATTTCGCGTCGATCAATGCCAACGCGCCCTCGCTGCCCGGCGTACAGCCCGAGGTCGGCCTGTCGCGCCACTATCCCCACGGCCGCTACACCGCCCATGTGGTGGGCTATGTGGGCCGGGTCACCGAGCGCGATCTGGAGAACCCCAACGACCAGGATCCGCTGCTGAAAGTCCCCGAGTTCCAGATCGGCAAGGACGGGCTGGAGCGCGCCGCCGAGCACGCGCTGCGCGGCACCGCCGGCACGCGGCGGATCGAGGTCAACGCGCTGGGCCGCGTCATCCGCGAGATCGACCGGCGCGAGGGCGATGCCGGCGCCGATCTGCAGCTGACGCTCGACCTGGCCCTGCAGGCCTATGTGCACCAGCGGTTGGGCGAGGAGAGCGCCGCCGTCGTGGTGATGGACGTGCGCGACGGCGATTTGCTGGCGCTGGGTTCGAACCCCAGTTTCGAGCCCAACAAGTTCGTCACCGGCATTAGCCACGGCGACTACAAGGCCTACCTCGACGACGATCACCGACCGCTGCACAACAAATGGGCCTCGGGCATGTACCCGCCGGGCTCGACCTTCAAGATGATCGTGGCCCTCGCCGGCATGGCGGCGGGCGTGATCGGCGAGAACGAGACGGTGTTCTGCAACGGCGGCATGCGGCTGGGAAACCGGCGGTTTCACTGCTGGCGCCGGGGCGGTCATGGCCACATGAACATGATCGAGAGCCTCGAACAGTCGTGCGACGTCTACTACTACGAGCTGGCCAAGCGCGTGGGGATCGAGCGCATCGCCGAGATGGCGCGCCGGCTGGGCCTGGGCGTGGCGCACGAGCTGCCGAACCCGGCGCTGCGCACCGGGCTGATCCCGACCAAGGACTGGAAGCGCGCCGCGCGCGACGAAAGCTGGCAGCTCGGCGATACGCTGAACAGCGGCATCGGCCAGGGCTTTGTGCTGGCCACGCCGCTGCAACTGGCGGTGATGACGGCGCGCATCGCGACCGGGCGCATGGTCGAGCCGCGCCTGGTGCGCAGCCGCGGCGGCGTGCCCCTGCCCGCGCCCGAGCCGCCGTCGATCGGTCTGACCGAGCATCACCTGGCGCTGGTCCGGCGCGGCATGGACGATGTGGTCAACAGCCGCCGCGGGACCGCCCGCCGCTCGCGCATCGTCGACGAGGCGTTTCGCATGGCGGGCAAGACGGGTACCAGCCAGGTGCGCAACATCACGGCGGCCGAGCGCGCGCGCGGCGTGTTCCGCAACGAGGACCTGCCCTGGAACCGCCGCGACCACGCGCTGTTCGTGGGTTACGCGCCCTACGAGGCGCCGCGCTATGCGATCGCCGTGGTCGTCGAGCATGGCGGCGGCGGCTCCAAGGCCGCGGCGCCGATCGCGCGCGACGTGCTGATGCGCGCCTGGTACGGACCCGAGCCGCCGCTGTCGGCCTATCCGCCGGGCGAGCGGCCCGAGCGGCCGACGCCGGGTGAGACGGGCACCGGATCGCAGGGACCCGGGACCGCGGCGCCGGGAGCGTCGGGCGCCGACCCATCCGGGCCCGGCGACGCGGCGTCGCCCGCCCGCCAGGACGGTCCCGCCGACGACCCCGGCACCGCGCCGGCCGCGGGCGCGGGGATCCGCACATGAGCACGGCGTTCGCCAGGCTGGGCAGCATCTCGGCCTCGGAAGCGCGGGCCAAGGCGGAAGGGCGCGCAGCACGCCTCGGCCTTGCGGCCAAGCTGCTGCGACTCGACTGGGGCATGGTGCTGCTGGTCGGCGCGATCGCGACCATCGGGTTTCTGATGCTGTACTCGGTGGCCGGGGGCGACGCCGACCCCTGGGCGTCGCGCCAGCTGGTGCGTTTCCTGGTGGGCGTGGCGCTGATGCTGATCATCGCGCTGGTCGACATCCGGCTCTGGCGCTTTGCCTCGCCGTTCGCCTATGCGGCAGCGCTCGGTCTGCTGGTGGCGGTCGAGTTCGTCGGCACCACGGGCATGGGAGCGACGCGCTGGATCCAGCTCGGCCCGATGCAGCTGCAGCCCTCCGAGCTGATGAAGATCGGGCTCGTGATGGCGCTCGCGCGCTATTACGACTGGCTGGGCGAGGGCAAGGTCTCGCATCCGCTGTGGATGATCCCGCCCATCGTGCTGATCCTGGTGCCCATGGCGCTGGTGCTGAAGCAACCGGATCTCGGCACCGCGATGCTGATCGGGCTGGGCGGCGCGGTGGTGATGTTCCTGGCGGGCGTGTCGCTCTGGTACTTCGCGGCGGTGGCCGCGATGGGCGGGGCGACGGTCTGGGCGGTGTTCGCCTCGCGCGGGACCGAATGGCAGATCCTCAAGAACTATCAGTACCGCCGGATCGACACGTTCCTGGACCCGGACGTCGACCAGCTCGGCGCCGGCTACCACATCACACAGTCCAAGATCGCCATGGGCTCGGGCGGGCTGGAGGGGCGCGGGTTCATGCAGGGCACGCAGTCGCGGCTGAATTTCCTGCCCGAAAAGCACACCGACTTCATCTTCACGACGCTGAGCGAGGAGTTCGGCTTTATCGGCGCGATCACCCTGTTGGCGCTGTACCTGACGGTGGCGATGCTCTGCATCTTTTCGATGCTGCGCAACGCGGACCGCTACGGGGCGCTGCTGACGGGCGGGCTGGCGGCGGCGTTCTTCTTTTTCTGGGCGGTGAACATCGCGATGGTCACTGGGCTGGTGCCGGTGGTGGGCGTGCCGCTGCCGCTGGTCAGCTACGGCGGCTCGGCGATGTTGGTGCTGATGATCGCCTTCGGGCTGATCCAATGCGCCCACGTCCACCGCCGCTGAACACGGCCCGACACCCGTCCTGCTGAGCCCGAAGGGCCCGGATCCCCGACCCGCCGAAGGCGCCGTCGGCGGATCGGGGATACGGGCCCTCCGGGCGCGCGGGGTGGGGCGCGCGTGGTGGGGCGGGGGGGGGGCGGCG
>JBCCMW010000269.1:0-5997 GCA_039026175.1 Pseudomonadota bacterium | reverse complement strand
TGCACCGCTGACCCTGGCCCCCGCCGACGCGGTGACCGGCGCGGCGGAAGCGGTCGAGGACCTGCCGCTGGCCCTGGCGCTGACGCCCGAGGACGAGGCGGACGATGCGCTGCTGGCGCTCGACGCCGCGACGCTGGAGCCCGTGCCCACGCCGGACGCAGGATCACCGGGCGTCGAGGACGACGCAGGATCGCTGGGCCTCGAGCACGACGCAGGATCACTGGGCCTGGAGCACAACGCAGAGACGCCGCGCGTCGTCGACGACGCAGGATCACCGGGCCTTGGTCATGACGCCGCGTTGCTGGGCGCCGGGGACGATGTGCTGGCCCTCGACCCTGCCGACGGCGATCGACCCGGCACCGATCTGCCGCCGCTGTCGCTCACCCCCGAGGTCGCGCCGCCGACCCCGCCGGTTGCCGCGCCGCCGCCCGACCCGACGGCCGAAACCCCACCGCAGCGCACGCGCCCTGGCTCGGATGGCGCGCCCGCCGCAGCGCCTGCGACAGCGCCGCCGACGCCCGCGCCCGGCGCGCCCTCGCATGCGCCTGCGCCTTCGCCCGTGCCCCGTGCGGCGGCGGCCGAGGTGCGGGACCGCGACGCGCTGGAAGCCGAATTGCGCCGCCCGGCCGAGGCGCCCACGTCAGCCCCGGTTTCGACCCCTCGGCCCGCGGTGGAGAGGGCCGAGGCACCGCGCGTGTCGCAGCCACCCGTGGCGACGCCGGCGCCCGCGCCCGCCGCCCCGCCGGCCACCCCGCCAGCCGCCCCCGCAACCGCGACCCCGATGGCGACCCCGACGGCGGCCCCGCCGGCAACCCCTACGGCGGCGACCCCGGCGACGGCTCGGACCGCGCAGCCCGCCGCGCCCCCACGCCCGGCCGCGTCCGAGCGCGTGGAGCCGGTGCCGCCGTCGCGCACGCCGGCGCCCCCGCCGGTCGATCCTGTCGATCCGGCGACCGCGCTGGAGGCGGAGCCCCGGCGCCGCCGGCGCGAACGGCCCGACGCCAACCTGGAAGAGCTCGACGAACTGGACGACGAGCCCGAACCGGAGCGCCCGCCGCCCTCGCCCATCGACGCGCGGATCGGCGCCTGGCTGGAGAAAAACCGCGAGGCCAGCCGCGCCCGGCGCGAGGCCGAGCGCGCCGCCGTCGCTGCGGCCGAGGCGGCGGTCGCCGCGGCCGACACCGCACCCGCGCCTGCGCCAGCGCTGGGGCCCGAAGACACGCCCCCGCCGATGGTGCTGACCCCGCTGGACGACGATCCGCACCCCGTCGACCTGTTCGACGAGACCGAGGACGACTTTGCCGACTTCGCCGTGCTGGCCGAGGAGCCACCCACCGTCTCGGGCCTGGAGGGCGTCAACCAGGACGAGCTGGCCGAGCTGATCCGCCACGTCGTGCGCGAGGAGCTGATGCAGGGCAACCTGGGCCGCCTGCTCTCGGAGAACATGTCACGGGTGATCGAGGAGGAGGTCGAGCGCGTGATCGCCGAGCGCGCCGCCGCCGCCTACCGCGGCGAGGGCGACTGAGCCGGCCGCTCGCCCGCGAGAAGCGCCGCGCCCCGGAGCCGCCCCCCGGAGCCGCCGCCCGGAGACGCCCCCCGGAGACGCCCCCCGGAGACGCCCCCCGGATCGCGGCCACGCTCTTTCCCGCCGCCCGCCGCTGCGCTAAGCCCCCGGCGCGACGCTGGTAAGGGGCCGACCATGGACAAGCATTTCGACGCCAAGAGCGCCGAGGCGCGGATCGCCGCGGCCTGGGAGGCCGCCCGCTGTTTCGCCGCCGGGGCCAACGCCAAGCCCGGCGCCGACAGCTATACCATCGTGATCCCGCCGCCCAACGTCACCGGCTCGTTGCACATGGGCCACGCGCTCAACAACACGCTGCAGGACATCCTGGTGCGCTGGCACCGCATGCGCGGCTTCGACGTGCTGTGGCAGCCGGGCCAGGACCACGCCGGCATCGCCACCCAGATGGTGGTCGAGCGGGCCCTGGCGCGCGAGGGCAACATCCGCCGGCGCGACATGGGGCGCGAGGCGTTCGTCGAGCGGGTCTGGCAGCAGAAGGACGCCTCGGGCGGCACGATCATCGGCCAGCTCAAGCGGCTCGGCGCCTCGTGCGACTGGTCGCGCAACCGCTTCACGCTGGGCCGGACCGACGACGACCAGATGTCGCGCGCGGTGCTGGAGGTCTTTGTCACGCTCTACGAACAGGGGCTGATCTACCGCGACAAGCGACTGGTGAACTGGGACCCGCAGTTCGAGACGGCGATCTCGGACCTGGAGGTCGAGGATGTCGAGGTCTTCCCCTCCAAGACCGGCGGCAAGATGTGGCGCTTCCGCTATCCCCTGGCGGACGGCGCGACCTATCAGGCGCCGGTGGCGTGGGACGAGGACGGCAAGCCCACGGCGCACGAGACGCGGGACTATATTGTCGTCGCCACCACCAGGCCCGAGACGATGCTGGGCGACACCGGCGTCGCCGTGCACCCGGACGATGCGCGCTATGCCCACCTGGTGGGGCGCGACGTGGTGCTGCCGCTGGTCGGCCGGCGCATCCCCATCGTGGCCGACGCCTACGCCGACCCCGAGCAGGGGACCGGCGCGGTCAAGATCACGCCGGCCCACGACTTCAACGATTTCGAGGTCGGCAAGCGCTGTAACCTGCGCATCATCAACGTGATGTCGCCGCGGGCCGAGATTGTGCTGGAAGGCAATGCCGCGTTCCTGGAGGACGCGGACCCCGAGCCCGACGCGATGGCGCTGCACGGCAGGGACCGCTACGCCGCGCGGCTGCGCGTGGTCGAGCTGATGCAGATCGCGGGCCTGTTGGACGGCGTCGACGATCATCCCCACACCGTGCCCCACGGCGACCGCTCGAAGGTGGCGATCGAGCCGTACCTGACGGACCAGTGGTTCTGCGACGCCGCGACGCTGGCCAAACCCGCGCTGCAGGCGGTCAAGGACGGGCGCACCAAATTCGTGCCCGAGACCTGGGAGAAGATCTACTTCCAGTGGCTCGAGAACATCCAACCCTGGTGCATCAGCCGCCAGCTCTGGTGGGGCCACCGTATACCAGTGTGGTATGGGCCCAAGATTGTTGATGGACAAGAGAAAGCCAGCGAACTCCAGCCTTTCTGCGGTCGAAATGAGGAAGATGTACTAAAACAGGCACGACGGTATTATGCAGATTACAATTGCGACGTGGAGATTGGTGAGAGCTTAATAGGTGGTTACGGAATTGGCTTCCGATTGAGCGGTCGAGCGGATGAGCGTGGCACACTTCAGTTGTTTCGCGACCCGGACGTGCTGGACACCTGGTTCTCGTCGGCGCTGTGGCCGTTCTCGACCCTGGGCTGGCCTGACAGCACCGAGGAGCTCAAGCGCTATTACAAGACCGATGTGCTGGTGACGGGCTTCGACATCATCTTCTTCTGGGTCGCCCGGATGATGATGATGGGCCTGCACTTCATGAAGGACGGCCAGGGCCGGCCCGAGGTGCCGTTCCACACCGTCTATGTCCACGCCCTGGTGCGCGACGGCGACGGCAATAAGATGTCCAAGTCCGTGGGCAACGTGCTGGATCCGCTCGATCTGATCGACGGGATCGAGCTGGAGCCGCTGATCGCCAAGCGCCGCGACGGGGTGCCCGACCAGCGCCGCGCCGACGAGATCGAGCGCGCGACCCGGCGCGAGTTCCCCAAGGGGATCGAGGGCTACGGCACCGACGCGCTGCGCTTTACGCTGGCAGCGATGGCGGCCATGGGGCGGGACCTCAAACTCTCGGTCTCCCGGATCGCGGGCTACCGCAACTTCGCGACCAAGCTGTGGAATGCCGCGCGCTTTTGCGAGATGAACGCGTGTGTGCCCCAGGCGGACTTCGACCCCGCAAGCCCCAGCCGGCCGGTCAACCGCTGGATCGTGGGCGAGACGGTGCGCACCGTGGCGCGGGTCGACGAGGCGCTGGCCGCCTATCGCTTCAACGACGCGGCGACGGCGCTGTACGACCATATCTGGAAGACGTTTTGCGACTGGTACGTCGAATTCGCCAAGCCGCTGCTGCAGGGCGACGATGCCGCCGCGCAGGCCGAGACGCGGGCCACCGCCGCCTGGGCGCTGGACCGGATCATCGTGGCGCTGCACCCGTTCATGCCCTTCATCACCGAGGAGCTGTGGACCCAGATCGGCACCCATGCGGGGGGGCGCAACAGCATGTGCGTGCACGCCGACTGGCCGGTGCTGTCGCCGTTGCTGGTGGATGCCGAGGCCGACGCCGAGATGGAGTGGACCATCCGGCTGATCGAGGGCATCCGCTCGCTGCGGGTCGAGATGAACGTGCCCGACGGTGCGCTGATCGAGATGGTGATGACCGGCCACACCCCGGCGACGGCGATGCGGCTGTTGCGCAATGCCGATCTGGTGCAGCGCATGGCCAAGCTTCGCGAGGCGGCGGTGGCCGAGACGGCGCCGCCGGGCTCGGTCACCTTTGCGATGCCTGACTGTGCGATCGCGCTGCCGCTGGCCGGCGTGATCGACGTTGCGGCCGAACGCGCGCGGCTGGGCCGCGAGATCGCCAAGCTGCACAAAGAGATCGCGGGCCTGGGCGCCAAGCTCGCCAACCAGGGGTTCCTGGCCAAGGCCCCGGCCGAGGTGGTCGCCGAGCAGCGCGCCCGGCTGGCCACGGCCGAGGGCGAGGCCGCGCGCCTGGCGGCAGCCGAGGAACGGCTGTCGACCCTGGCCTGACGCGCGGGCGCGCGGCGCCGGGTGCCGGCCGTCAGGCGCCCAGCCGGCGCTCGATCGCCAGATAGGCGGGCAGGCGGGCCGGGTTGCTGGCCCTTCCTGCCCGCCGCAGCGCCGCCAACGGCCCACCGCGCCGCGCGGCACCCGCGGCCCGGTCCAGCGCCAGGAACGCCGCCACGCGCTCGACGACCCGAACATCCAGCCGGGTCCGGTCCTGTGTTTCGGTCATTGCATCCTCCTTTGCTGCCTTGTCGGACGACCAAAGGCCGGCCCGTATCGGACCCACCCGGCTGCCGCCAACAACCCTTTTCATCATACTTGCAGGGTTTAACTCTCAAACAGCTCGAAGATCGTCCGAACCTAGTGAGAGGAACTATGTACGACGCCATTCAAAATCAATGTGGACGGGCATCTGTTTGAATAGCAGGGTCCCGTTTGGCGCTGCAATGGCCTGTTATCTTGTTGGACACGATCCCCGCGCCGCCGCAAAGCGCTGCCGTTCAAGCCTCAACCCCGGGGCGCGCTGCCGGAGTGCGACCCCCGACATCCTGTCCCGCAGGGTGCGACCGCGGTCCCGCCCAAGGGCGTTGGCAGGGCGCGCCCCGAGTGGCTAGAAGCGGTGGCCAGAAAACGCGGCGCACCGGGGCGGGCTTCCCCGCGAGCGCAGGAGAGCGATGCCGGGAGGCTCAGCCATGGACGTCCGCATGTTCGACAAATCGCGGTTGGTCAGCCGCCACGTGACGGAGGGCCCCGAGCGGGCGCCCCACCGCTCGTACTACTACGCCATGGGGCTGACCGAGGCCGAGATCCACCGCCCCTTCGTGGGCGTGGCGACCTGTTGGAACGAGGCGGCGCCCTGCAACATTGCCCTGCAACGCCAGGCCCAGGCAGTGAAGCTGGGCGTCAAGGAAGCGCTCGGCACCCCGCGCGAATTCACCACGATCACGGTCACCGACGGGATCGCGATGGGGCACGAGGGCATGCGCTCGTCGCTGGCCAGCCGCGAGGCGATCGCCGACAGCGTCGAGCTGACCATGCGCGGCCACGCCTACGATGCGCTGGTGGGGCTGGCGGGCTGCGATAAGAGCCTGCCGGGTATGATGATGGTCATGGTCCGGCTGAACGTGCCCTCGGTGTTTCTGTACGGCGGGTCGATCCTGCCGGGGCGGCTGAACGGCCGCGACGTCACCGTGCAGGACGTGTTCGAGGCCGTCGGCCGCCACCAGGCGGGCACCATGTCGACCTGCGAGCTTGAAAAGTTGGAG
>JBCCMW010000268.1:0-6027 GCA_039026175.1 Pseudomonadota bacterium | reverse complement strand
CGGGCGGCGGCGAGCGCGGCGAGGTTCATAGGCCAGTCTCCTGATGGCTCGGGCAGGTCCGCGGCGGGTGCGGGGAGGGCGGGTGCGGGCAAGGCGGATGCGCCAGCCTAACGGCCGACTGCGGCGATGCCCATCGCCCCGGCGCCGGCACAGCCGACGAGGGCTTCAGCCCCACGCGCCCTTGTCGCCGCCCGCCCGGCCACCACTTGGCATGCCACGCGCCCCGTTGGGCCGTCCCCAACCCCAACCCCACAGGAGCGCGCCATGGCAGGACCGCTGGACGGCATCCGCGTCATCGATCTGACCACCATGATCTCCGGCCCCACGGCGACGATGATCCTGGCCGACCAGGGCGCCGAGGTGATCAAGATCGAGCGACCGGGCGGCGGCGACCACACCCGCCAGGTCTCGACCCGCCGGGGCGGCATGACGGCGAGCTTCGTCAACAACAACCGCAACAAGCACGCCGTGGTGCTGGACCTGAAGCGGCCCGAGGGCGTGGCCACCCTGCTGCGCCTGGCCCGGGATGCCGACGTGTTCGTGCAGAACTTCCGCCCCGGGGTGGCCGAGCGCATGGGGCTGGGCGAGGCCGCGGTCCGCGCCGTGGCGCCCCAGGTCGTCTACTGCTCGATCGCGGGGTTCGGCTTCGACGGGCCCTATGCGCAGAAACCGGTGTACGACCCGCTGATCCAGGCGGTCTCGGGCCTCACCACGGTGCAGGCGGGCTCGGACCAGGCGCGCCCCCGGCTGGTGCGCACCATCCTGCCCGACAAGCTGACCGGCCACGTGGCGGCCCAGGCGATCACCGCGGCCCTGCTGCAGCGCCAGCGCACGGGCGCGGGGCAGCACATCCACCTCTCGATGCTGGACGCCGTCGTCGCGTTCCTCTGGGGTTCGGACATGGGCGGGCACACGTTCGTGGGCGACGAGCTGCCGGCCGAGACGGCGCAGAGCTTCATCGACCTGATCTACGAGACGGCGGACGGCCATATCTCGGTCGCCGTGCAGTCGGACAAGGAGTGGCTGGCCCTGACCCGCGCCTTCGACCGGCCCCAGTGGCTGGAGGACCCGCGTTTCCGCACAGCGGCGCTCCGCCAGCAGAACATCGACGCGCGCCTCCAGGCGACGCAGGACGTGTTGCGCACCGACACCACGGCGCATTGGCTGCAGCGGCTGGCGGCCGAGGGCGTGCCCTGCGCCCCGGTGCTGACCCGCCGGGCGATGATCGCCGACCCGCAGATCCAGGCAAACGGGATCGTCGCCGAGTATCCGCACCCGGTGGCAGGGCCGCTCCGCCAGGCCCGCCCGGCCGCGCGCTTCTCGGCCGCGCCCTACCCCACGCCGCGGCCGGCCCCGCCGCTCGGCGCCGACACCCGCGCCGTGCTGGCCCGCGCGGGCTTCGACGCGGCCGAGATCCAGGCCCTGCTCGACGCAGGCGTGGCCCACGGGCCCGCGGCGGAGGTCCCCGGTTCCGATGGCGCTGCATCCGATGGGGCGGAAGACGCGGCATGAACGGCGCGGCCGAGATCGATTTCTACTACTGGCCCACGCCCAACGGCTGGAAAGTCGCGATCATGCTGGAGGAGTGCGCCCTGCCCTATCGCATGGTCCCGGTGAACATCGGCCGCGGCGACCAGTTCGCGCCCGCGTTCCTGGCGATCAGCCCCAACAACCGCATGCCCGCCATCGTGGACCACCGCCCCGCGGGCGGCGGCGACCCCGTCCCGGTGTTCGAGAGCGGGGCGATCCTGTGGTACCTGGCCGAGCGTGCCGGCCGCTTCCTGCCCGACGACCCGCACGGGCGCACCGCGGCGCAGGAATGGCTGTTCTGGCAGGCCGCCAACCAGGGTCCCGCGGCCGGTCAGGTCAGCCACTTCCGCAACTACGCGCCCGAGGGCGAGCGCGAGGGCTATGCCCGCCGCCGTTACGTCGACGAGTACCACCGCAACCTGGGCGTGCTGGAGCGGCGCCTGGCCGGGCAGGACTTCATCCTGGGCGCCTACTCGATCGCCGACATGATGGCCTGGCCCTGGGTGCTGATCGCCAAGGCGATGGACGTGGCGCTGGACGACTACCCCGCCGTCGCGGCCTGGCGCGCCCGGATCAAGGACCGCCCCGCGGTGCAGCGCGCCGTCGATCTGGGCAAGGAACACCGCCGGCGCGCCCCGCCGACCGAGGAGGAGCGACGGATCCTGTTCAACCAGCGTTGAGCAGGCGCGGTCGGCGGCGCGCCCGCCCCGGGCTGGTTGCTTGACCCATGCCGCGGGGCGGCCGTAGGACAAGCGGCGCGCGGGTATGGTGTAATGGTAGCGCCCTAGCCTTCCAAGCTAGTCGTGCGGGTTCGATTCCCGCTACCCGCTCCACCCCTCTCCCAACGATCCCGCATCCATCTGCCTTGCGCGTCGGCGGGCACGGCCGCCATGGCCCCATGCCCCCCCCGGGGCGGCCGCCCGTTGCGCCGTCGGCGCCCGATGCGCCGGAGGCCGCGCTGACCGGGGCAGGGCCGCAGACGTCGCCGTCAGCGAGACGCCAGTGCCTTTCGCGGCGCCGGCCGACGGGTTCTCCGCGTTCTTCAGCGACGTGCCGCTGCGCGGCTCTATGATGAAGGGCGCCCGGCGCCCGAGGTCCGCGCCAGGATCGAGGGTGCCTGGCGCGAGGGGGCATCGCCCCGTTCGGGCAGGACACCGCGATCCGCGTGCCGACGCCTGCCCCAGTGGCCAGCGGCCGCAAGTCCCAAGCGCCGGTCCGCGCACACCGTGGCGCCCGGGTCCAGCAGCCCCGCTGGGCAGCAGGGCACCCGGCCACCCGGTGGAAGTGGGGCACCCGGCCACCCGGTGGACGGCGCGGCCTCAGGCCACCCAGTGGGCGGCGAGGCATCAGGCCACCGGGTGGACGGCGCGGCAGCAGGCCACCGGGCCGGCCGCGGCGCATCCGGCCACCCGGTGGGCGGCGCGGCAGCAGGCCACCCGGTGGGCGGCGCGGCAGCAGGCCACTGGGCGGGCGGCGGGGCATCAGGCCACCGGGTGGCCGGCGCGGCAGCAGGCCACCGGGCGGGCGGCGGGGCATCCGGCCACCCGGTGGGCGGCGGGGCATCAGGCCACCGGGTGGGCGGCGCGGCAGCAGGCCACCGGGCGGGCCGCGGCGCATCCGGCCACCCGGAGGGCGGCGCGGCAGCAGGCCACCCGGTGGACGGCGGGGCAGCAGGCCACCCGGTGGGCGGCGGGGCAGCAGGCCACCGGGCGGGTAGCGGGGCATCAGGCCACCCGGTGGGCGGTGGGTCGTCAGACCAACCGGTGGGTGGTGAGGCGTCAGGCCGGCGGCTGTTCCTCGATCCGGTCCGTGGCGGGCGGCGGCGTGGGCATCAGGGCCGCGAGCCGGCGATAGAGCGTGCCGTCCATCTGGAACGCCCGCGCGGCCAGCGAGGGTGCGAGCTGGGCCACATCGCGGCCCGAGACGATGGGTACCGGCGCCCCAGGGCGCGGACCGGGGTGGCACGCGACCCAGGCGACGGCGAGGGTTGCGGGGTGCACACCCAGCTCCTGCGCGATCGCGGTCAGTCCGGCCGCGGCCTCGTGCATTGCCGCCTGGCCGTAGCGCCGGGCATAGCGCTCGTTCTCGGTCAGCCGTCCGCTGCCGCCGCCTGCGTACTTGCCCGTCAGCAGCCCGCCGCCCAGGGGCGAATAGCTGTGCACCGCGATCCCCTGGTCCTGCGCCATGGGGATGATCTCGACCTCGGCCTGGCGCTTGACCAGCGAGTACATCGGCTGCAGCTGCGCGATGCGCACACCCAGGCGGGCGGCGATGGCCTGGGCCTTCATCACTTGCCAGGCGGCATAGTTGGAAAGGCCGATGCTGCCGATCTCGCCGGCCTGCTGGATCTCGGCCAGGGCGGTGATGCTCTCCTCGAGCGGGGTCTCGGGGTCGAAGCGGTGGAGGTAGAGGCAGTCGACCCGCTCCATCCCCAGCCGACGGCGCGACAGGTCGAACTGCGAGCGGATGTTGGCGGCCCCTGCCCCGCCGGCATAGGCCACCTTGGTCGCGACGGCGATCCCGGCGTCCGGATTGGCTGCGACCAGCCGACCCAGGATCCGCTCCGATGCGCCATCGGTATAGAGGTGCGCGGTATCGAACCAGGTGATGCCCGCCTCGCGGCAGGCGTCGAAGGTCGCGGCTGCGGTCTTCTCGTCCGACGCGCCGCCCCACTGCATGGTGCCGAAGACAAGCTCGTGCCGCACCGCTGGCCCCCTGGTCCGCCGCGCACCCGCGATGCGCCCACCCGCACCGGTATCAGCCCCGGCCACGGGCGGTCGAGCCGTCGCCGACCTCCTGCCGAGCCGCCGGGCGCTGAGGCGAGGCGCTCAGGACAGGGGCTCAGGCGAGGCGCTCGGGACAGGCGCTCGGGACAGGCGCTCAGGACAGGCGCTCAGGACGGGTGCTCAGGACGGGCGCCTAGGACGGGTGCTTCGGCCGGGCGCTCAGGATCGGCGCGTCACCAGCGCGACGACGAAGAGCGCGCCCACGGCCCCGATCACGATGCCGAGCGGCAGCTCCTGCGGCGCCAGCAGGGTGCGCGCTGCGATATCGCCCAAGAGCATCAGCACCGCGCCGATGGCGGCGCAGGCCAGCGTGAGCGGCCCGTGCAGCGGGCCCACCAGCGCGCGGCCCAGATGCGGCACCATCAGCCCCACGAACCCGATCACGCCCGACAGTGCCACGAAGCTGGCCGTGGCAAAGGCTGCCGCCACGAACACCGCGACGCGCGTGGCGGGGGGCGAGACGCCGAGGCTGGCGGCCGCATCGTCCCCGGCCAGGAGAGCGTCGAGCGCATGGCGCAGCCCCCACGCCGTGGCCAGGATCGCCGCCAGTCCGACGGCGGCAAAGCCCAGATTGTCCCACCGCGCGAGGCCGAGACCGCCGAGGCTCCAGAACACCACCGAATGGGCGGCGCGTTGGTCGCCCGAGAACACCAGGAAGTTGGTCAGCGCCGCGAACAGGAACGACACGGCAAGCCCGGCCAGGATCAGCCGCTCGGGCCCGCCGAGACCGGTGCGCGTCACCAGCAGCAACACCGTGGCGGCCGAAGCGAGCCCGCCCACGAAGGCCGCGACCGGCAGGGTCCAGATGCCCAGCACGTCGCCGCTGACGGTGATCACGAAGACCGCGCCCGCCGCCGCGCCCGAGGACAGGCCGAACAGGAACGGGTCGGCCAGATCGTTGCGCGTCGCCGATTGCAGCAGCATGCCCACCACCGCCAGCCCCGCGCCCACGATGGCGGCCAACAGCGCGCGCGGCGCCCGCAGTTCCAGCACGATGCGCGTGATCGGCCCCTCGGGCGCGTGCAGCCCCAGCGCCCCGCCGAGACGCCCGAGCAGAATGGCGAGCACGTCCGAGAACGCCAGCCAGGTGGCGCCGAGCGCCACCGACGCCAGGAACGCCCCGGCGAGCAGCGCGCCAAGCCCCGCGACCAGGGCGACCCGGCGCGCCAGCCCCACCCCGGGCGAAAGATCCCCGTCCAGGGCCGCAGGCTGGGCGGCGCGCCGGGCCGTCATGCCTAGAATTCGAGCCCGTGCATCGCGTTCGCGATCTTGCGGATCGCCTCGATGTTGGCGGGGCCCGGGGTCAGCTCGGCATAGCGCAACGCGACGAAGCGCTCGTTCTTGACCGCGTCGGTCTCGCTCATCGCCGGATGCGCCTTCAGAAAGTCGAGCAGCGCCTCGGCCCCGCTGCCTTGCTGATAGTCGAGCAGGATCAGGAACTCGGGGTTGCGTTCGGCGACGGTCTCCCAGGAGGTGCGGCCCCAGCTTGTCTCAAAGTCGGCCAGCACGTTGACGCCGCCGGCCGCCTCGATCATCGCCGACGGGATGGCGTAGCGACCGGCGGTAAAGGGCTGGTCCTCACCGCTGTCGTAGAGGAAGACGCGGGGGGGCGCGCCCTCGCCCACCGCGGCCTGGATCGTGGCCAGCTCCTGGCGCCAGCCGGCGACCAGCGCCTCGGCCTCGGCCTCTTTGTCGAAGATCCGGCCGAGCT
>JBCCMW010000267.1:0-6032 GCA_039026175.1 Pseudomonadota bacterium | reverse complement strand
TCGGGGTGAGCGCTCACCCCCGCGACCGCGGGCGCGCCCCGGCCGACCGTCGCGCCCGGACAGTGTCGTCCGCCGGGCCGCGTTGTTCGCCAAGCGGCATGTCGCGCATCATCAAGCCCGCCGCCGCCATCACGCTGGCCCCGAACAGCGCGGCCATCCGAGCGACATCGCCCAGCAGCGCGGGCAGACCGGCCGCCTGCACCGCCGCATCGGCGACAACGACGAGGAACAGGCCCAGCGCCCCGGCAAGGGCGAGGGCTGCGTGCGTGGCCATGGGTGCCAGCCTCCCGGTGCACCGGGTCTGCGCCCGGCCGAGCTTTCACCATGCGGAAACGCCCCCTGTTTGCAAGCGCCGCCCCGGGGCGGGACAGACCGTCCATCGGTGCACGGCTCGTGCACCCTGCGGACGCTGCCTCCGCCGGGTGGAATGTGGCCGGCCCCGCACCGCGCGCCGCCGCACGCCGGGCGGCCGCCGCGATATCCCGATCCCAGACAGCCCCGCCACCGGCCGCCAGTCGCGCGCGGGGAGCGGGGAAGAACAACCTTCGGGGAGAGAACGCCCGTGACAACCAGGACCGCCACGCTGCAAAACACCGCCCTCGCCCTGGCCCTTGCCGCCGCGGGCCTCGCCGCCGCCCAGCCGCAGGAGGCGCGCGCCGTCGAGATCGCCATCTCGTGCGGCGCCGTCGGCATCGAGCTGGAGCTCTGCCGCGAGGCCGCCGAGCGTTGGGCCGCAGAGACCGGCAACACCGTCGAGGTCGTGTCGACGCCCAACTCCTCGACCGAACGCCTGGCACTGTATCAGCAGATCCTGGCCGCCGGCGCCTCGGACATCGACGTCTACCAGGTCGACGTGATCTGGCCCGGTATCCTGGGCACGCATTTCATCGACCTGGCCCCCTACACCGGCGGCATCGAAGCCCAGCATTTCGAGGCGATCGTCGCCAACAACACCGTGGACGGCGAGCTGAAGGCGATGCCGCTCTACACCGACGCGGGCGTGCTCTACTACCGCGCCGACCTTCTGGAAAAGCACGGCCTGCCCGTTCCCACCACCTGGGCCGAGATCGGCCAAACGGCGCGCGCCGTGCTGGCCGCCGAACAGGACGAGGGGCTGTGGGGCTACGTCTTCCAGGGCCGCGCCTACGAGGGGCTCACCTGCAACGCGCTGGAGTGGATCGACGCCTACGGCGGCGGCCAGATCGTCGATGCCGACGGCGAGATCACGGTGGACAACGCCGCCGCCGCCGCCGCGCTGACCGAGATCGCGGGCTGGATGGCCGACATCGTGCCCCCCGGCGCGCTGAACTATACCGAGGAGGAGAGCCGCGGCGTCTTCCAGTCCGGCAACGCGGTGTTCATGCGCAACTGGCCCTACGCCTGGGCGCTGGCGCAGTCGCCCGACAGCCCGGTCCGGGGCAAGGTCGGCGTCACCACCCTGCCCGCGGGCGCGGGCGAGGGCGCGGCCCCCACGGGCACGCTGGGCGGCTGGAACCTCGCCGTCTCGCGCTATTCGGAACACCCCGAGATCGCGGCGGACCTGGTGATGCACCTCGTCTCGGCCCAGGAGCAGAAGATCCGAGCCGTGCGCGGCGCCTACAACCCCACGATGCCCGCGCTGTACCAGGATGCCGAGATTCTAGCGGCGACGCCGTTCTTCGGCGATCTCTTCGACACCTTCGCCAACGCGGTGGCGCGCCCCTCGCGGGTGACGGGCGACAAGTACAACCGCGTCTCGGCCGCGTTCTGGGAGAGCGTGCACGATGTCCTGTCGGGCGAGGCGGACGCCCCCACCGCGCTGGCCGCGCTGGAGGGCGATCTCGCCCGCATCAAACGCCGCGGCTGGTAGGCCCGCCCCCGCGCCGTGGCGACGTCCGAGCTGATCCGCAGCCGCCGCCGGGCGGCTGCGCTGTTCCTGGCCCCGATGCTGGCGCTGCTGGCCGTGGTCGCCGCCTGGCCGCTGGGGCGCACGGTGTATTTCTCGATGACCGACGCGCGCCTGTCGGACATGGGCGCGCACAGCTTCGTCGGCCTCGCGAATTTCTGGAACGCCGAGTGGGGCGGGCTGTTGGAGGACCCGGCCTGGTGGGGCGCCGTGGGCAACACGCTGTGGTTCACCGCCGTGTCGGTCGGGCTGGAGACGGTGCTGGGCCTGGCCGTCGCCCTGGCGCTCAGCGTCCGCTTCCCGATGCGCGGGCTGGTGCGCGCGGCGGTGCTGATCCCCTGGGCGATCCCCACCATCGTGTCGGCCAAGCTGTGGGGCTGGATGCTGCACGACCAGTTCGGCGTGGTGAACGCGGCGCTGGTCGGCGTGGGCGCGATCGACGCGCCGCTGGCCTGGACCGCCGATCCCACCCTGGCGCTGTGGTCCATCGTGGCGATCGACGTGTGGAAGACGACGCCCTTTATGGCGCTCCTGATCCTGGCGGCGCTGCAGATGCTGCCGGGCGACATCTACGAGGCCGCGCGGATCGACGGCGTGCACCCGGTCAAGGTGTTCTGCTACGTCACCCTGCCGCTGATCTGGCCCGCGCTGATGGTGGCGGTGATCTTCCGCGCGCTGGACGCGATGCGGATGTTCGACCTGGTCTACGCGCTGACCGGCAACGCCGAGGACACGGCGATGATGTCGGTCTTTGCGCGCCAGCAACTGGTGGATTTCCAGGACGTGGGCTACGGCTCGGCCGCCTCGACGCTGCTGTTCCTGATCGTAGCACTGATGATCGCGCTGGTGCTGACGCTGGGCCGCGTGCGGGTGGGGGACGGGCGATGACGCACTGGTCCCGGCCCGCCCGCCTGGGCTTTTGCGCGCTGCTGCTGGCGATCCTGGCGGTCGCGGTGTTCCCGTTCTACTACGCCGTCGTGTCGAGCTTCCGCTCGGGCTCGGCCCTGTTCGAACCCGCGCTCTGGGCCTGGCCCAGCCTCGACAACTATGCCGCCGTGTTCGCCGAGCAGCCGTTCGGGCGCAACATCCTCAACTCGGTCGTCGTCGCTTTCGCCGTGGTCGCGCTGTCGCTGGCGCTGGGCGTGACGGCCGCCTATGCGCTGGCGCGGGTGCCGTTCCGCGGGCGGGGGCTGCTGCTGCTCTCGATCCTCGCCGTCTCGATGTTCCCGCAGGTCGCGGTGCTCTCGGGCATGTTCGAGCTGATCCGCTGGATCGGCGCCTACAACCAGCTGCCGGGGCTGATCCTGGCCAACATGATGCTGACCCTGCCCTTTACGGTGTGGGTGCTCACGACCTTTATGCGCGAGTTGCCGCACGAGCTGGAGGAGGCCGCCATCGTCGACGGCGCCACCCCGCTGCAGATCGTGCGCCACGTGTTCCTGCCGCTGCTGGGCCCGGCGATGGCGGCCACGGGGCTGCTGGCCTTCATCGTGGCGTGGAACGAGTTTCTGTTCGCGCTGACCTTCACGCTGTCGAACGACCGGCGCACGGTGCCGGTGGCGATCGCGCTGATCACCGGGGCCAGCCAGTTCGAGCTGCCCTGGGGCAACATCATGGCAGCCTCGGTGATCGTGACCGTGCCGCTGGTCGTGCTGGTCCTGGTGTTCCAGCGGCGCATCGTCGCCGGCCTGACCGCCGGCGCGGTCAAGGGATAGCCGATGGCCGAGATCCAGATGCGGGGCCTGGCCAAGCGCTACGGCCGCCACCCGGTGATCGAGGGCTTGGACCTCACCATCCGCGACCGCGAGTTCGTGGTCGTGGTCGGCCCCTCGGGCTGCGGCAAGTCCACGCTGTTGCGCCTGATCGCGGGGCTCGAGGAGATCACCGCGGGCGATCTGATGTTCGACGGCGAGCGGGTCAACGCGCTGGCGCCCCAGGCGCGGGGTGTGGCGATGGTGTTCCAGTCCTACGCGCTCTACCCGCACATGACGGCCTATCAGAACATGGCGTTCGGCCTGTCGCTGGCGCGCACGGGGCGGGCCGAGATCGACCGCCGGGTGCGCGAGGCGGCGGCGATGCTGGAGCTGACGCCGCTCCTCGACCGGCTGCCCAAGGCGCTGTCGGGCGGGCAGCGCCAGCGCGTGGCCATCGGCCGGGCCATCGTGCGTCAACCGCGGGTGTTCCTGTTCGACGAGCCTTTGTCCAACCTCGATGCGGCGCTCCGCGGTCAGATGCGGGCCGAGATCGCGCGCCTGCACGCCCGCTTCGACACCACGATGGTGTACGTCACCCACGACCAGACCGAGGCAATGACGCTGGCCGACCGTATCGTGCTCCTGAACGCGGGGCGGATCGAGCAGCACGGCACCCCGCTCGAGCTTTACCACCGCCCGGCGAACCGGTTCGTCGCGGGCTTTCTCGGCGCGCCGCCGATGAACTTCCTGCCCGTCGCGGCCGGCGGCGGGACCATCGCCCTGCCGGGCGGCGGCGCCATGGCGCTCGACGGTCAGACGGCGGGCGCCACCACCCTCGGCATCCGGCCCGAGGACCTGACGCTGGCCCCCGAGGGCCCGATCCGGGGCGCCGTCGAGCTGGTCGAGGAACTGGGCGAGAACCACCTCCTGCATCTCCGCCTCGACGGTCAGGCCCTGGTGGCCAAGCTCCCCGGCGCCGCCGCCAACGCCCCCGGCGACACGGTCGCCCTGGCCATCCCCCCCGACCGCTGCCACCTGTTCGCCCCCGACGGCCGCCGCCTGGACTGACCCCCAAAGGAAAACCACCCAGCGAGCGCCGGGTCGCGGCTGGCGCGGTGCGCGGGTGCCCGGTGACGGGCGGCGGGTGACGGGTGACGGGCCGGGTCAAGGATCGCCGCAGGCGACCGCAACGCGGCTCGTCCTTGACGCGGCCCGTCACCCGCCAAACGCTGGTCGAGAAGCCGCCCGCGGCTTCTCTCAGCCCCCTTTCCCCTTCGCGGCTATGCGAATGCGACCCCCAGGCACCCCCGCACCGAGCATCGCGGCGACCAGCCGCGATTCCGCAAGGTCGGACCCGGCCCCTGCCAGGCAGGCGCCCTTGACAGCCCCCGCACCCCGCGCGCTGCATCTGGCGTCCTGCCGCGTGAGGAGCCTATGACCGACATCGCCGACCCCGCCTCCGCTACCACCGCGCACGACGCCGAGGACGACCCGCGCAACGACGGCGTGCTGGTCTACGTCGACGGCGCCCTGGTGCCGCGGGACCGGGCCGCGGTGTCGGTGTTCGACAGCGGCTTCATGCTGGGCGACGGGGTGTGGGAGGGCCTGCGGCTCTACAACGGCCGCTGGGCGTTCCTGGACGACCACCTCGACCGGCTGGTCGAGGCCGCCCGCGCCATCGACCTCGACCTGCCCCTCGGCCGCGCGGGCCTGGTCGAGGCGCTCGAGCGGACGCGCGCGGCCAACGGCATGGTCGGCGACGCCCACGCCCGGCTGATGGTCACGCGCGGGCGCAAGGCGCGGCCGTTCCAGCACCCCGCGCTGTCGCGCTGGGGCCCGACGATCGTGGTCATCGCCGAGCATTCGCGCCCCACCGCGCGGCGCGGCCTGCGCCTGGCCACCGTGCCGCAAGTCCGCGGCCTGCCGATGAGCCAGGACCCCAAGCTCAACTCCCACTCCAAGCTCAACTGCGTGCTCGCCGCCGTGCAGGCCGAAAAGGCGGGCGCGGACGAGGGCCTGATGCTGGACCCCCATGGCTTTGTGAACACCACAAACTCGTGCAACTTCTTCATCGTCCGGCGCGGCGCGGTTTGGACCTCGACGGGCGACTACTGCATGAACGGGATCACCCGGCAGAAGACCATCGACCTCTGCCGCGCCAACGGCATCGAGGTCGCCGAGCGCACCTTTTCGCTGGTCGAGACCTATGGGGCCGAGGAGGCGTTCGTCACCGGCACCTTCGGCGGCCAGACGCCCGTCGCCGAACTGGACGGCCGAGCCTATCCGGCCTGCCCCGGCCCGGTCACGCGGCGACTACAGGCGCTTTACCGCGCGCTGGTGAACGCCGACACGGCGACGGGCTAGCCGCCCGTGCGCGTCTTGGCGGCCCAGCCGCGCGGACGCGTCGCGGCGGGCCAGCCGCGCGGGTGCGTCGTGGCGGGCCGGCCGCGCGG
>JBCCMW010000266.1:0-6033 GCA_039026175.1 Pseudomonadota bacterium | reverse complement strand
CCCTCGTCCAGCAGGGGCGTCGGGGCGCCGGGGGCGGCGATCGCCTCGGCGTGGGCGGCGGGCTCGGGGGCCTTGGCGGCCTCGGGCCCCTCGACCGCGCCGCCCCCGGCGCGGAGCTTGGCCCGCAGCTCGATGATCTCGGCGACCACGGCCTTCTCGGCCTCCCAACGGCCTTCCAGCTCGGCCAGGCGCGCCTCCTCCTCGGCCTTGATGGCGGACACGGCGGCGCGGCGTTCGGTGACGTCGTAGCCCGCGGTCTCGTCGCGCGCGATGATGCCCAGCTCGGTGGCCAGCGCTGCGATCCGCTGGCGGCTGTCGTCGACCTGCGCGGGCACGGCGTGCTGGCTGATCGCGACGCGGGCGCAGGCGGTATCGAGCACGCTGACCGACTTGTCCGGCAGCTGCCGTGCGGGGATGTAGCGGGCCGAGAGCTTCACCGCCTGGGCGATGGCCTCGTCAAGCACCTGCACGCGGTGGTGCTTCTCCAGCATCGAGGCGATGCCGCGCATCATCATGATGGCGCGCTTTTCGTCCGGTTCGTCGACCTGCACCACCTGAAACCGGCGGGTCAGCGCGGGGTCCTTCTCGATGTGTTTCTTGTACTCGGCCCAGGTCGTGGCGCCGATGGTGCGCAGCTCGCCGCGGGCCAGCGCCGGCTTCAGCTGGTTGGCCGCGTCGCCCGGGCCCGCGGCGCCGCCGGCGCCGACCAGCGTGTGGGTCTCGTCGATGAACATGACCACCGGCTTGGGCGAGGCCTGCACCTCGTCGATCACCGAGCGCAGGCGCTGCTCGAACTCGCCCTTCATCGACGCGCCGGCCTGCAGCAGCCCGACGTCCAGCGCCAACAGCCGCGCTTCGGCCAGCGCCTCGGGCACGTCACCGCGCGCGATGCGCAGCGCAAAACCCTCGACCACCGCGGTTTTGCCGACGCCGGCCTCGCCCGTCAGGATGGGGTTGTTCTGGCGACGGCGCATCAGCACGTCGACGACCTGGCGGATTTCCTCGTCGCGGCCGACGATGGGGTCGATCTTGCCGGCGCGGGCCTTGGCGGTCAGGTCCTCGCAGAACTGGGCCAGCGCCTCCTCCTGGCCCTTGGCCGGCTTCATCGCGCCCGAGCTTTCGCCCGGCATCGCACCCCCGCCCACGGCCGAGCCGTCGCGCGGGGCCATCGCCTCTTCGGGCGAGCCGTCGGTGATGCGGTCGAAATCGTCGGCCAGCACGCCGTCCTTGATCTTCAGGAACTCCTTGGACAGGCGCGACAGGGCGTTGCCCATGTCCTGGTCGCGCAGCATGCCGATCATCAGGTGGCCGGTGCGCACGTGGCTCGAGCCGTACAGCACCGAGGCGTAGAGCCAGCCCTGCTCGACCGCCTTGTCGATCATCTCCGAGATGCCGCGCACCGCCGGCGCGCCGCGGCGCAGCCCCTCGATCGCGTCGGTCAGGTCCGCAACCAGCCGGCTCTCGTCGATCTCGAAGTAGCGGATGATCTGGTGCAGGTCGCTGTCGTCGGTCTGCAGGATCTGGAACAGCCAGTGCGACAGCTCGACCGTCGCGTTGCCGCGCAGCTTGGCCGCCGCTGTGGCAGCGTCGATGCACTTGAAGCCGAGCGGGTTGAGCTTGCCGAAGAACTTGGCGCGGCTGATGGCGGTCATGGGCGGGCCTTTCTGAGAACGGACGGGAGAGCGGCGGGAATGGCGGGACCGCCGAGTGCGGCCGCCGGTCGGAGCGCGAGATCGTCGGCGTCGCGGCCGGGCGTTGTGTCGCCCAGCCATGTGGTCAGGCCGAGGGCACCCTGGATGCCCAGCACGGTCTGGGGCACCTGGTCGTGGCGCAGCACCAGGTTGACGTCCCAGTCCATCGCGTCGCCCAGATAGGCGCGCACGATGGCGGTCAGCCGGCGCAGGCTGGCCCCGCCCGGCAGCAGCCGGCGATAGGCGCTGAGCGACAGCGGCCCGATGCGGATGCGGATTTTGGACTGGCGCGACCAGACCTTGGCGCCGACGGTCGTATCCTCGCCGAGCCGCCCCTCGCCCAGGCGCCAGCGTTCCTCGGGCTCGATCTGCAGCCACGAGCCGATGAAGTCCTGGATCGCCACGGGGGCGGTGAAGAAGCTGCGCAGCATCGCCAGCAACCCCGCGCCGTTGCGCGGGCCCATGGCCATCAGCCCGGCATAGTAGCGCTTGACCCCGTCGGGGGTGCTGTCGCGGTCGGACAGGTGGTCGCCGTAGATGCCGGCGACGGCGGCCACCTTGTCGCCGAACGGGTCGGCGTCGGTGCGGTCGAAGCTGGGCGCGGCCTCGGAGCGCAGCCAGGCCTGGTAGTACAGGCTCAGCAGCCGGTGGTGGAACACGTCGCAGAACTCGACCAGCGTGGGGTCGTTGTGGCGCATCACCCGCTCGCGCGCATACTCGGTCAGATGCAGCGGCAGCGCGCCGTTCGGGCCCCACATGCCGAAGAAAAGCTGGCGCAGCTTGGGCGGGCGCGGCGGCTTGGTCCCCTCGGCCGGCTTGGCGGGCACATAGTCCGCGATGGTCGACACCGGAAAGGCCATCTGCGGGATCTGACCCAGCCGCACCGGATCCTCGGCCGGGCGGGCCGAGGCGCCCAGCCGCGGGCGGCCCGGGAACGAGGCGTCGATGATGCGCAGTGCCATCAGGATGTTGTGGCGCGCGGGGTCCGCGGCCAGCATGTCGAGGCGGCTCAGATGAGCGCCTTCCTCCCGCTCATCGGAGGCCATGCCGCGATTTCCTTTCTGCTGGTCGACCCGACCTTGAGCCGGGTGAAGCTGTTCATCGACACGTACTGGGCAAAGAACTGGTTCAGCACCGCACCCAGCAGGAACACGTCGGCGCCGGTGAACTGGCTCTCGTCGAAGGTCAGCGACACCTCGATGCCGCGCACGGGGGTCGACAGCGCGGCCTCGCGCAGCCGGTGCACGACGGGGCGGCTGGCGACGGCGACCAGCCCGTCGACATGGGCCTGCAGGCTCTCGTCGGCCTTGGCAGCGTAGACGCCCAGCATCTCGCGCAGGGCGGCGGCCGGGTTGCCCCGATCGCTGGTCGCAATCGACAGGTAGTTGAGGCTGAGTTGGCTGACGAGGCGCCAGGCGGCCTCGCCCTCGGCCAGCGCGGCCTGCGGGTTGGTGGGGCCCATCAGCACCCGACAGGCCGAGAGCGGCCCACCCTCGGGCAGCATAAAGTCGGTGGTCCCGCCGCCTTTGATCATGTTGTCGGCCAGGTCGCGGTTGGTGCACCAGGCCTGTACCGCGAGTTGGGCGACCCCCGGGCCATAGGGCGCCTGGTTGCGGTCGACCAGCGACAGGAACACCTCCGAGCCCGGATAGGCGCGCGAACGGGGACTGCGGCGCAGCTTCTCGGGCCGGTTGGCATCGTAGGGGCGCCAGGGCCGCCGGCGGACCATGTAGTAGGCCGGGTGGGCGTTGCCGGCAGCGGTTAGATCGGTGCTCGAGTAGAAAGGCAGGAACTCGACATCGTCGGCGCCGGTCTGGCCGATACCCTCGACCTTGAGGATCGAGTGCACTTCGAAGTCGCGCCCCTCGGTCCGCCGCGGGATCACCGCATGGTCGAAATCGTGCCCGCCGACGCTGATCCGCTCGCAGCGGTGCGTGAACAGGTTGATGGCGGGGGCGGCGAACAGATCGAAGCTGTGCGGGCCCAACTGCTGGCCGCCGCTCAGACGCTGGTCCAGCAGGATCGCGATCTCGATCTCGCCCTGCTCGGCCCGCTGCACGGCGGGGCGCAGGCCCTGGAGATCGAAGAAGAAGAACCGCTGGGGCAGGGCGAAATACTCCTGCAGCAGCCGGTACCCCTCGAACGTGCGCGACGAGACCGGCAGCATGGCCTCCTCGGGCTCGAACCCGCGGGGCGCGATGCGCGCGTCGGGCAGCCCCTGCACCCAGCGCGGCGCCCCGTCGCCGGCCGAGCGGGCGGCGACGCCCACCACGTGTCCGGCCAGCGCCTCGTACAGCTTCCACGGCTCGCTGTCGGCGCCGGCCAGGTACAGCGTCAGCCTGTCCAGCGGCAGCAGCGACAGCGGCTCGGTGCCGATGCGCTTGATGCGCAGGGTGACCGCGGCCTGGGGCGGCTTGGCGAGCCGGCCGCTGGCGCTGCCGAGGCCGGCCTGCGCCACGCCGCCCGCATCCAGGTAGCCGACGTCGACCAGCTCCAGCGGCCACAGCGTGCAGTCCTGGGCGGTTCGGAACACCAGCGGCGTGTCGCTCTCGTGCGTCTCGCGCGCGCGGAGCGTGGTGCCGCGCTCCAGCAGGAAGCCTTCCTCCATCCCACCCTTCTGGATGTCGGGCGTGAAGCCCGCGACGCACATCGAGGGTGTCGGCGACTGGAAGTTTGGGTAGACGATCTCCATCAGGTTCTGGGTGAAGACCGGAAACTGCAGGTCGAGCTGGGTCTGCACCCGCGCGGCCAGGAACGCCGCGCCCTCGAGCAGCCGCTCGATATAGGGGTCGTCGACCTGGGTGGTGCCCAGCGCCAGGCGCGCGGCGATGCGCGGGTTCTGTTTGGCAAATTCGCCGCCCATCTCCCGCAGGAAGGCCAGCTCTTCCTCGTAGCGCTGGAGCAGGCGGCGATCCATCGGCTCAGTCCTTGGCGTCCTCGACCGACACCTCGCCGGTGGTGAAGTCCATGCAGGTGTAGAGCAGCACCTTCTTGGGCGTGGGGTGCAGCCACAGCGTGCCGTCCACCTGGTAGTCCACGATCACCCCGTCGCTGCCGTGGCTCTTGCGCACGTCGACGACCAGCGATGACGGAATGATCCGCGGCTCGAAGCGTTTGACGGCCACTTCGATGGCCTTGCGCATCTCGGCGGTGCGCTTGGCGCCGGAGGTTTTGCCGGTGACGTCGGTGACGCCGTAGTTGATCACCGAATGCTCGGCGTTGGGATAGTCGCTCAGATCGTACTGATCGTCCGGCTGCGAGGCGTGGTTCACGGTGTTCAGCAACCACGTCAGGTCCCGGCGCACGATCTCGCGCATTCGGTCCTCGCTGATCATCCGGCTTTCGCGGCTCTCGGGCGGGCCGCCGGGGTTGTCGTCGGTCAGCCGGTCCAGGAGCGATGGCTGCAGCCGCTCGCGGTCGGGTTGCCTAGCCATCCTGGCCGCCCGTCGCAGGCTCGGCCGCCGCGGGGGCGGGCTGCGCGATGGGATCGATCTCGATCGTGCGCACGTCCATCAGCGCGTAATCGTTCTGATCGGTGGTCAGCAGCCGCTGGCCGGTGCCGATGAAGGTGTCGCTGCCGGCATCGTCCCACGTGGTGACCCGCGCCATCAGCGCCTGGGGATCCGCCGCCGCCGTGGTGCCGGCATAGCGTGTGGGGATCAGGACGACGAACTCGCCGCCGTTTTGCAGCGTCAGCATCGCGGGCGTCCAGACGAAGTCGCGCAGGTCGGCGGGCTGGTCGATCTCGAGCTTGGCGATGGCCGAGAACGGCATCCAGAAATAGCGGCCGTTGACGATCACCTCCAGCATCGGGCCCAGCCGCGGATCGGCATCGGCGATCCACGCGAAGGGCTCGCCGTTGATCCTGCCGGGCGTCGCGGGGGCGATGTCGAAGGCCCTGGCCCGCAGGCCGGCTGCGGCCTCGGCCTCGCCCGCCTTCAGCCGCTCCAGCGCCTCCAGCATCAGCGCGGCCCAGTCCAGCGGCTCGCCGAACATCAGCGGCACCGTGTCGGCGGCGAACACCTTTTCGCGGAACACCTCGCAGATGATGCCCTCGCGATAGGTCTGGGCCATCGGCGTCGCGTCTTCGTCGAGCTCGGCGCAGAGCTTGAGCTGGGTCACGGCGCGCTGCCAGTCGCCCAGCACGGCCAGAAGCTGGAACAGGAAGATGCGCAGCGTCGCGTCCTGCGGTTTGGCGCGAACGCTGGCCTGCAGGGCCTGCAGCGCGCCCTTGGGGTCGCCAGCGCGCAGGAGGCTCTCGGCGTCGGTGGTCACGGTGCAGATCCTCCAGAGACAGCAGGCGAGAACGGCGGGCGGGCGTGTGCCGCGGGGCGGCGGGCTG
>JBCCMW010000265.1:0-6050 GCA_039026175.1 Pseudomonadota bacterium | reverse complement strand
GGGCGACGGGGCGCCGACGCTGGACGGCCGCGCCGCCGCCGCCCGCGCGGCCACCGACGAAGCCCGCTGGCGCGCGCTCGAGGCGCGCGGCGCGGGCGAGGGCACCGGCCACGACAGTCTCGCCGCGCGCCTCGCCCCCATCGAACGCGCGCTCACCGCCGACCAAATCGCGGACCTGGACGCTGCAATCGGCCTGACCGGGCCCGACGCCGCCGTGCCGGAGGCCGGATGACGGCCGCGGATTTCCTGATGCTGGACGCTGTGCCGCTGGCCATCGCCGTGCTGGCGGCGGTGGCCTGCGCGCTGCCCGGCAACTTCCTGCTGCTGCGGCGCCAGGCGCTGATCGGCGATGCGATCAGCCACGTCGTGCTGCCCGGCATCGTGGTCGCGTTCCTGATCGGCGGCAGCGTGGCGGCCTGGCCGATGATGCTGGGCGCCGCGGCCGCCGCCCTGGTTTCCGTGGCGGCCATCGAGGCCGTGCGCCGCTGGGGCGGGGTAGAGCCGGGGGCGGCGATGGGTGTCGTGTTCACCACGATGTTCGCCGCGGGCGTGCTGGCGCTGGAGCTGACCGACACTTCGGGCGTCGCGTTGGACGTCGAGCATGCGCTGAACGGCAACCTGGAGAGCCTGATCTGGCTGGACGGTGCGGCGGGCTGGGGCGCGCTGGCCGATCCTGCGGCGCTGGCCGGCCTGCCGCCCCAGCTGGCGCGGCTGGGCGTGGTCGTCGCGCTGGTCGCCGCGGGCATGGCGCTGTTCTGGAAGGAGCTGGCCATCGCCACCTTCGACCCGGGCTTTGCGACCAGCGTGGGCGTGCCGGTCGCGGCGCTGTCCATCGGACTGGTCGCAGCGACGGCGGTGGCGGCCGTGGCGGCGTTTGATGCGGTCGGCTCGATCATCGTGATCGCGATGTTCATCTGCCCGCCCGCGGCCGCGCGGCTGATGACCGACGGGCTGGCAGCCCAGGTCGCCTGGTCCGTGCTGTTCGCCGTGCTGTCCGCTGTCGCGGGCTGGTTCGCTGCCGCCCACATGCCGGCGCTGCTGGGCCACCCCCACGCGGTGTCGGCCGCGGGCAGCATCGCCACGGTGTCGGGCCTGATCCTGGGCGTGGCGGCGGTGGCGGGGCCGCGGCGGGCACCGGCGGGCTGAGCCTCAGCGCGTGCACCGCAGCACCGCGTGGGGCGCCGCCTGCTCCCGCACAAAGGGCGCATCCTGCAGGAACGCGTCGGTTGCCCTGCGGCACCCCTCGTAATCGGCATAATCGTCCAGCACGATTAACCCGCCCGGGCTGACCCGCGGCCCGATCCGCGCCAGGCACAGCGCGACCGGGTCGTGCCAGTCGCAGTCGATATGCGCCAGCGCGACGGGCCCGCCGGTTTCGGGCAGCGTGTCCTCGAACAGGCCAGCCACCAGCGCGATGCGCGTGCCGTCGACCGGCTGGCCATGACGGGCAAAGGCGGCGGTCGTGTCGGCCAGCAGATCGTCGCGATAGCCGTAGTAGGTCCGGCCCTTGAGCCCCCGGCTCTCTCCCGCCTCGATCCGCGCGAAGCGGCGGTGCGCATCCTCGCCGTCGGCCTCGGTCGGGGGCGGGATCAGCCCGAACACGTCGTAGCCGACGAGCCGCCGCTCGCCCATGCGCGCCGCCAGCAGGATGGCCGACCCGCCGAGCGCCACCCCCATCTCCAGCACGTCGCCCGCCACGCCGTCGCGCGCGACCCGGTCGATGCACGCGACCAGCGAGCGCAGCTTGGCCGGCGACAGGTAGGTCAGCCCCTCGGCCCGCACCTGCCGGGCCAGCGCCGGCAACCGCGCCAGATCGACCAGCTTGGACAGCGCGCTCACCGCGGCCAGCCGAACAGCCGCATCAGCTTGGACGCCTTGGCGGGCGGCGAGACGAAGCCGTGCGCCTGGGGCAGAGGACGGCCGCCCGGCACATCCCACGGGCCCAACGCGACGATCTCGCCGGCGACGGTGGACTTGCGCCACTCGCGCCGCATCAGCGGGTGCAGAGCCCCCGGCACCACGGCGCCGTAGAGACCCGCGGCCACCCGCCCCTCGGGCGCATAGCGCGCCGGGTCCAGGCCCAGCACCAGCTCACCGTTGTGCAGCGGTCCGGCCGCGGCACCGACCTCCGGGTCGGCCAGCGCCGGATCGCCACCGACCACGTACAGACAGTCGCGCAGCGCCCGGTCGTCCAGCCCCCCGCTCTCGGTCGCATGGGGCGTCGGGCGATGGTCGTAACGGCGCTGGCCGTGGTGTTTCGTCACCACGGTCAGCCGACGACCGGTGCGGTCGAACCGCTCGACGAAGCCGTTCGCCTCGATCAGCGGCGAAGCGATGGGGCGCAGACCTGCCGCCTCGGGCACCGAACGCAGATCGTAGGCTGCGTTGCACAGCATCAGCCACGCCGTCGGCGCCAGCGCCCCGACCAGCGTGCCGACCGTCTCGTGGAAACGGCTGTGCGGAAACATCGGGGTCAGATCCTCGATCTCGCGCTTTAGCGGGTGCACGCACAGCACCGCGTTGGCCAGCACGATGTCGAACGGCGCCAGCGCCGCGATGGTCGCCGCGTCCGAGGCAAAGACCCGTCCGCCGTCCTCCTCCAGCGCCTCGGCCGCGACGCCCAGCGCCGTCTCGTCGACGTCGCAGCCCAGGATCGTGGCATCCGGGAAGTAGGCGCGCGCCGTCAGCATCTCGGCGCCCGTCGAGCAGCCGAAGGACAGGATGCGCAGATCCGCCCCGCGCAGCGACGGCCCGTGCGCCATCTCGACCGAGGCACGCAGCACGCGGAACACCTCGGCATAGCGGTTGAACAGCGTGGCGGTCGATTGCTGGAACCGGTCCATCGCGCGACCCTAGCGCCCGTGGAAGGCGGCGAGGTCGAGCTGCGGCGTCAGCACCCCCTCCACCGCGCGGCGCAGGTCGTTCTGCCACGCCCGAATCGCCGCCGTGGGCAGGGTCAGCCGGGTCTCGCGCGCACCCTCGATCAAAGCGTCCAGACCGTCGAACTGGTCGCCCCCAATCACCGGCAGCCCGGTGCTGGCACCGATGTCGGCAGCGCGGTTGTCGATCTTGACCACCAGCGGGCGACGCCCGTGCTGCAGGGCCAAGATCCCCGCGTGCAGCCGCGCGCCGACGAAATCCAAGCTCTCGGCCCCGACCAACAGATCGGTGTAGGCCGCCAGCGAATGGTGCAGCACCGTGAAATCGCTGCGGGCAAGCGAGAGATAATACTCGGTGTCGACCTGCCCCTGGGGCCACAGGAACCGCGTCTCATAGGCTGCAGCCACGCTGTCCAACAGCCGCTGATCGCGCTCGACCGCCGCGCGTGTCGGGCGGCGCGTCCCCGTCAATGCCACGACGCAGGCCTTGGCCTTGTGGCGCGGCACCCGCATGGGATGGTCTTCGGGCAGATCCCAGAGGGTGACGCAACTGGTGTGCACGGCGGGCACCTCGGCCTCCTCCAACAGACGCTGGGTCGCCTGGTCGCGCGCGCTGATCGGCAGGCCCGGCCACAGGGTGCGCTGCAGATAGCGCGCGGCCTGCGGCGTGGGCGCCGCCCCGTTCGAGCCCACCGCCATCAGCGCCAGCCGTCTCGGCCGCAGCCGGGCATAGAACGGCCAGCCCCGATGCCAGGCGCGCGGCAGCTTCCACTGTCCCCGGGAGGGCATCTTGGGATGGATCAGATTGGTGCCGCAGGCGATCGAGAACAGGCTGTGGCGCAGCCGCTTGAACCCGCGGGGCCCGATATGGTCGTGGCTGGGCAGCGACCAGAAATGCGCCTGGGGAAACAGCCGCTCGAGCACCCGCATCGACGCGCGCATGATGATCTGGTCGCCCAGGTTCTGCGAGCCGACGGCGGTGTCGAACACGGCCACCTCGAACGGCGTATCCGCCGCCGAGCCCGCGATGGCGGTGCGCTCGACACGCTTGGCCTGGCTGGGCACGCTCATGCCCCCTCCGCACCGGTGGCGCCGTCGGGGCGCGCTTGCTGGACCCGCGCGCCGGGGGCGAGGGGCTTGGATGCCCAAACCACGTAATTCAGCGGCATGCCCCTGTCCGTGATCTTTACGGTACGATCCAGCCGCGACAGGGCGAAAACCGCCGGCCCTGCGGCCAGCGCCAACAGCGCCAGCAGCGGCCAGGCCGCCAGCCCCGCAGGCCGGCTCGTCAGCCGGCGGTCGAACAGCGGCAGGTGCTTGCGCGCGCGCGACAACTGGTAGGCGAGCGTGCCGAGATACCCCTCCAACCACTCGATCCGCTCCACCTCGAACCCAGCACCCGAGAACAGGTGGCGCTGGCCGAACTGGGTGTAGCGGTAAAAATCGTAGGGCTGCTCGTGCTCCTCGAAGCTGAGCGGCGCGGTACAGAGCAGCCGTCCTCCGGGCTTTAGCACGCGGAACAGCTCGGCCAGCACGGCGGCCGGGTCGGGCACATGCTCCATCACCTGGTTGAACAGCACCCGGTCAAAGCGCCCGTCGGCCACCGGGATCGCGGCCAGATCGCAGTGGTAGGTCAGATCGCGATTGGCACCGTCCACGGTCTGCAGATCCGCGCTCTCGTATCGGGTATGGCCGAACAGGGCGGCATAGGGCGCGCGGCCGGCGCCCGCGTCCAGCACCAGCATGCCCTGTGCGGTCTCGGCCGCGAAGGCGCCGTTCACCGCGCGCAGGTGGTGGATCGACGAGTTCACATAGGCCTTCATGCCGCAGCGCCCCCTGCGCGCGCCCATCGCCCGGTCGCCTCGGCCGCCGCCAGCAGCCGCTGCCAGAAGGCCGTCGCGCCGTAGCGGTCGGCCAGCGCTGCCCCGCCGGCCTGCGCCCGGGCTGCCAGCGGCCCGATCTCGCCCGCCGCCGCTGCCATCGCCGCCGCCAGCGCCGCCGTGTCGCCCGCCGGGTAGAGCGCGCCATAGGCCCCATCGCCCAGCGCCGCGCGGTTGCCGCCGATATCCGAGGCGATGACGGGCACGCCCCGCTCCAGTGCCTCGAGCAGCAGATAGGGCAGCCCCTCCCACGACGAGGGCAGCAGCAGCACGTCGGCTGGGCCGATCTCGCCCCACGGGTCGGCCAACCAGCCCGCAAACGTCACGCCCGGTCCCGCCGCAGCCTCGGCCGCCGCCCGCTCGGGCCCGTCGCCGATCATCACCAGCGGCGGCGGGTCCGACAGCGCGGCATGGGCGCGGATCGCATCCAGCGGCGCTTTGACCGGCGTAAACCGGGCGGCAAAGACGAAGCGGCGCGGGCGGCCCGCAGGCGGCACCGGCACCGGCAGTGGCACAGGCACCGGCACCGGCCGCGCGCGGCCGACGTATGGATTGCCCAGCAGCGCGGCCGTGCAGCCGCTGCCCGCCAGCACCCGGCTTACCGTCGCGTGCTGCGCCGGGTTCAGGGTGATCGCGAGGTCCGCGTCGCGCTTGCGATCCGCCTTGTCCGAGTGGCAGGGCGCCGCGATCACCGCCCCCGCGGCCGGCGCCAGCAGCCGCCGCACTGCCGGCAGCGCCAGGTCCGAGTGCACGACCGCCAGCACCCGCCGCCCACCGACGCGCGCGGCCACGCGGCGCGCCAGGCCCGGCGCCCAAAGCCCCGGACCGGGCCAGCCGCGCGCCACAGGGCCAGGCATCGGCAGCGGCGCGATCCCGTCGCCCGCCAGCGCCGCGCTTGCGGGCCCTCGGTAAAGCGCGAGCGTAGACAGCCCCAGCGCCGTGGCCATGCGGTGGTAGTGGCGCATCGCCGCCTCGATCCCGCCGGGCGCGCGGGTCACGGCCGCCTGTACCAGCACGGGCTCGGCGAGCGTCGCGGTATCTTCGGGCTGCAACGCGGCCATCGCGGCGCCTTTCACGGGGGGCCGGCCGGGGTGGGCGGCGCCTCCCTGCTACGCACCCGCCGCGGCGGCGGCAATGCCTGGGCCCGGTAGTTCGGCCCCGACCGGCGACACCGACCTGCGACACTGGTCGGCGACACTGGCCGGCGACGTTGGCCGGCGACGTTGGCCGGCGACGTTGGCCGGCGACGGAGCCCGCGCGCCACGTCTAGGACCAGGTGAACCTTGGTTTC
>JBCCMW010000264.1:0-6066 GCA_039026175.1 Pseudomonadota bacterium | reverse complement strand
GGCGCCTCGGGCGTTGGGGGGCCGGGGCCTTCGGCCGTACCTTCGCGGGCGCCTTGGAAATGCCCCTAAGCGACCGTTCAGTGCCGAGCGCTCGGCTTCTGCGGCGGCGCCGCAGCGTGGGGCAGTGGAGGACAAGCGGGGGGACGCGGGTGAAGGCCTATCTGGAGGCGGCGCGCGCCAGCGCACCGTTCGCCGCCTACAAGCGCCGGCTTGCCGAGGCGCTGGCGCTCAAGCCCGGTGAACGGATGCTCGACATCGGTTGCGGGCTCGGCGACGACGTTCGCGCGGCGGCCCGCGCCGTGGCGCCCTCCGGCACGGCCGTCGGCGTCGAGCACGACGCCGAGACGCTCGCAGCCCTCGGCCGCCCCGACGACTGGCCCTCGGGCGTCCGCTTTACGGCGGGCGACGCGACGGCGCTGCCGTTCCGGGACGCCAGCTTCGACGTCGCGCGTCTGGACCGCGTGCTGCACATGATGGACGAGCCGGCGCGCGCGCTCGCCGAGGCGCGGCGCGTGCTGGTGCCCGGCGGCCGGCTCCTGGTGGCCGAGCCGCTCTGGACCACGCTCCGCCTCTCGGGCCGTCTGCTGGATCGCAGCGCCGTCGCGCGGCGGATCGAGCGGGCGACCGCCGATGCCCCCGGCGTGGCCGCCTTCGATCCCGTGGCGCTGGCCCGCGCGGCGGGCTGCGGGATCGTCGAGACCTGGCCGCTGACCGTCGCCTTTCGAAAGCCGGCCGAGGCCCGGGCGCTGCTGCACCTCGACCGCACGGTTTTCGGGCTGAGGCTGCGCAAGGAGATCGGCGCTGCGGCCGTCGCCGCGTGGCAGACGGCGCTGGAGGCCGATGCGGCGGACGGCAGCTTCAGCGCGCATCTCGGCGGCGTCGTGCTGCGCCTGACCCGCGATGTCGCCCCGCAGGCTGCCGCGTCATGAACGCGTCGCGGCCGCAGGGAGGACCCGCATGACCGCCGAGACGGATGCCCGTCTGGCGCCGCTGCCGGCGCCCGGCGATGGGCCGGGGACCGAGCGCTGGCTGGCCGCGGTGGGCGCGACCGTCGCCGGCGCTACGCAGGAGGCCGTTGCCCGGCTCGCCCGGTCGCCCGACCAGGCTCGGCTCTTCGCCCTCGGCCTTGCCGACATGCGCCTGGCCCAGCCCGGCGGGGACCGGCTGCTGACCAGCGCGCATGTGCTGGCGGCGCTCATGCTGGACCGTGGCGCGGGGCCACGGCTGCTGGGGCCGGTCGGCGCGCTCGCCACGCTGTTCGAGACCGGCATCGACATCATCGACAACGTCGCCGACCGGGAACTGGCGCCGCACTGGGCGGCCGCCCCGGACGGTGCGGCCACGCTGGTCGGCACGCTCTTCGTCAGCGGCCTGCCGATGGCGCTGCTCGCGGCATTGCCGATCCCCGAGACGCGGCGCATACGACTGCTGGCCACCATCGGCCGGTTCTCGACCGCCATCGCCCACGGTCAGCAGGAGGACTATGCGCTGAGCGGAGCCGAGATCGTGCCGCTGGACCGCATCGAGGCCTCTTACCGCCAGAAAACCGGCGACCGGCACGCGATGCTGGTCCGTCTGGCGCTGGAGGCGGCGGGCGAAACCGAGGATGCGCCGCTGCAGGCAGCCGAGACGTTCGGGCGGGCGCTCGGCCTTGCCCTGCAGATCCGCTCGGACATCGGGCATCTGTTCGGCGAGGAGGCGCTGCGCGATGTGCGCAACGGCACGCGCACTTGGCCGGTCGCCTTTGCACTGCAGGCGGCCGAGGGGGCGGCGCGGTCCGAGCTGTTGCGCCTGCTCGACCCCGGCGCGGGCTCGGCGGAAGCGCTGGTGGATTGGCTGACCGCACGCGGCGTCCTGGTGGCCGCGACGCTGCGGGCCGAGCGTGCCGCGGCCGAGGCGCGCGCCCTGCTCTCGGCCTTGGTGCGCACCGAGGCTGCCACCGCCCTGTTGGACCGTGCCACCCGACGCGGCGGGGTAGCCGCGGCTGCCGGCGCGGCATCGGGCTGAGACGGGGCTTGGACCGTCCCGGCCCGCACGGACGCTAAGCTCAGGCGCACGCCGGACAGGTCGCGCGCAGTGTGGCGCGCGCGCCGGATGGGGCGTGCGCTGGACGGCTCGCGCGCTGTTACGGGCGCGCGACGGACGGCTCGCGCGACGGCTCAGCAGTTCTTCTTCTTCTTGCCGGCCTCGTGCCCCTGTTCGAAGACGGCGCGCACGGTCTCGGTCGCCTCCTCGAGCGAATAGCCGATGCTCTGCAGCGCGGCCACCGGATCGGCGTCCACCGCCTCGCGAAAGCTGGCGCTCGAGTTGTAGAGCTCGATCAGGGTCTCAAAGTTCATCGGATCACTCCCCAGGGTCCGCCCCGCTCGACTATGGGGAAGTAGAATACCGTTATCAATCAATGATATAGGGTACTTATCAGCGAATTCTCACCGGCTGGACACGCCGGCGTTGATTTCTGTCCGAAACTGATGCGACAGCCGGCGGGAGGCGCGCTGACGCCCCCCATCTGGCCGCTTGGGCCCGAGCCCTCGGACGCACAGCAGGATTGCGCCCAGTCACGCCCGGGCCGCATAGCCGACGCAAATGTTGCCGCTCGGCGACGATCCGCCCCGTGCACGCGCCTTGCCGGTCATCGGTGCTCCCCATCGCCTCGGCCGGCATGACAGGTGGTCCTCGCCGTCGCGGGCGTGCGGCCGGCCACGCAGGCCGGCGCCCGGGACAGTGTCCGGGTCGACCAGGCGCCGACAGCGCCGTCGAGTGCGGGCTGGGGTCGGCGCGCCGTGCCGGCCTGCGCGCCGGACACGGCCCGTCGCCCGGTTCACCGCGACGCTGGATGCCCGGGCGACGGCCAGGCGCACCGCTGCGCGGCGGTCGAGCGCACGAGGAGACACGGAAGGGGCTACCCATGCAGATCAAATCCATCCTCTGCGCCTACAGCGGCGACGCCGCGCGCGGCAGCGGTCTGCGCCATGCGATCAAGCTCGCCAAGCACCACGGGGCGCATCTGACAGGCGTGCTGCGCCACGGACGCTCGATGCTGCAGCGGCGCTATGCGAGGCATGTCCCCGCCGCGCTGCTGGGGCAGCTCGAAGAGAATGACGCGCGCCAGATCAATGAGATCGCCGAGCGGTTCCGCACCGCGACCGAGGCGGCGGGCCTGTCCGAGCGGTCCGAGTTCGTCGAGATCGATCCGGACAGGGACGGTGCGCTGTCGGCCTTTGCGCACGCCTTCGACATCATCGTCACCGGCGTGCACACGGAGGCTTCGGACGAGTCGCACCTCGCAGCGCACCCCGATCTGTTGGCGCTGCGGTCCGGTCGCCCGGTGCTGCTGGCCCCGGACGGGTATGTGTCCGAGGGCCTGGCGGATCGTGCCCTAGTGGCCTGGGACGGCAAGCGCTCGGCCACCCGGGCGCTGGCCGACGCGATGACGATCCTTGCCGAAAAGTCCCACGTCACGCTGCTGAGCGTGGGCGAGACCCCCCGCGGCACCGACCGGATGCTGACCAACATGCAGCGCCACGGGATCACCGTGGACGCGCGCACCGTGGCGTCGAAGGGCAGCGTGGCCGAGAGCATCCTTGCCGAGGCCGAAGCCGACGGTGCGAAGCTGATCGTCATGGGCGCCTTCGAGCATTCGAAGTTCGCACACGATCTCTTTGGCGGCGTGACCACCGACGTCATTGCCACCGCGACCGTTCCGGTGTTTATGGCACACTGAAAGCAGCGCACTTGGCGCCAGGCCGCGCAGTCAGCGTCCGTCTCTGCGCCGCTGCTATTTTCGGTGCTTGCCGCACGATCGGGCATGCGGCGGCGTCCGAGCTGAACGCATTTCCTGATGGGTCGTTAGCAACCAGGCGCTGCCTGCGAAATGCCCCGAATAACGTACGCATTACGATTTGGCTGTATCAAGCGCAGTGTAGTTACGCGCCATTTCTGGCGTCGATCGAGGTCTTTAAAGATGATCATTGCGACCCGATGCTAGCCGCATTTGATGGGATTTTTGTCGATATTATTGATAATTCGTTCAGCTCTGTATTGCGTTCTGGAGTTTTCGGCTCTAGGGAGCTATTGATGAAGGAGCCGTTTCTTGGCAATCGGACTGAAAGAGGGAATGGACGCCATGGTTGGGATAGATCTAGAAGCGCTGTCGTTAGAGGAATTGAAGCAGCTGCAGAAGGACGTAAGCCTCGCCATTGCTAGCTTCGAAAAGCGCAAGCGTACCGCTGCGCTCGCCGCGCTGGAGGCCGCTGCCAAAGAGCATGGCTACAACTTGACCGAACTGATGAGCGCGGATCGATCCTCGGCGTCGCGCAAGCAGCCCCTGCCGCCCAAGTACCGGCATCCGGACGAGCCTACCAAGACCTGGAGCGGCCGTGGACGGCAGCCCGAATGGGTCAAGGAGAAAATCGCTGCCGGCAAGACGCTGGATGACCTTCTGATCGACTGACCCTTTGCGCCGACCCCGCGCGCCGAAAATCGAAAGCTCGGCTATCGTCGGGGTCCGATAAACGGCCATCGGCCGATGCTATGGTTGCCGCAGGCGACGCGCCTACCGTAGTCGACTGACGCACGACGGATGATCGCAGCGGCGCGACTTCTGCGGTGCAGCCTGGCGCTGACTGTAGGCCGAGACGGCGCAGCACTGTCCCGAACGGTGCCGCCGAAACGTAGAGCGGCCTCGGCCGGCTTGGCGCGATGGCGTCATGCAGCGCCTTCGCCGCAGCGCGGTGTCGAATGGACGTGCGCAGATCGCGGTGGCGTTTGCGATCCGGTCGATATCCCTCGATGGTGCCGATGGGGAAATGGGCAACCGGCTTTCGGCGTATGCTGCCCACGGGTCCCATTGCGACGAATTCGCTCGCGCTGGAGGCAGGCGCTGCTACCCGCTCGAAGCGTGGGGTCGTGCAGGCATTCTCGGCCCAGGCCCGCGGTCGCACCCCCGTGTACCGCAAGCAGCCGGTGCGATGGTCATCGCGTCGGATGCGCGATTGCCAAGACCGCCGTCGCGCCGAGCGCCGTCGGGCAGGGGGGGGCCCCTCGGGCGCCCGGATCCGGATCAGGTTCCGCGAGATGTCGTGGCGCTTCGTAAATCCGTCAGGGGTCTCGCCGGCCGGGAATGCCTGCGCGACCTGTCGTTTGACATCGACGCTGTCGCATCGGTGCTTTGCCGTGGCTTCCACCCTTCGAAAGCCCGGGGCGCACGGTCACTTCATTCCACGCCGACCGCCCGACCCAAAGGACCCACTCCGCTCTGTCGCGCCGGGGCCATTGGCGGTCACCGCGATCCAGCGCTGGCCCGGCCTCGAGGCAAGATACCGACAGAGCGTCTGGATCGCAGCAATGGTCGCGGCAATCGCGACCCAGAGCTGCAAGCTGCCCGCCGTTGCGTCCGGCGCCCAGGGGATAGCGACATGTCGCCCGCCCTCGCCTGGCCGGCCGCCAATTACGGACACATGGCACGTGTTCATAGATGGCGATATCGGCGGCGACGGTCTGCGAGTGATAGATCCCCGAGCGTGGGTGACGGCGGGCAGGGGCGACAGCGCCTCCCCCGCCCGCCGCAGGTGGCGTAGCGCTCAGTAGGGTGCGATCTGGACCCAGTTCTCGTCGCCTTGGGCGATGTGGGTGGGAATGTCGGCGCGCCACTTCTTCTGCGCGCCCTCGTGCACCTTCAGGTACAGCTTGCCGCCCTGGATCTGCCAGACGTTGGGATCGCCGGGGCGCTTGTAGTTCTGCGACGCGGCCCAGGCGCAATAGCCGTCGTATTGCGGCGCATAGGCGACCGGGTCGGCGGCGAAGGTGTCGCGGTTCTCCTCGCTCTCGAAGAACCACACGGCGCCGTTCCAGAAATGGTTGTAGCGCGCCTTACCCTGGCGCGGCTCGCCGGCCGAGAAATAGGCGACGGCGTCGTAGCCGCCGATCGCGGTGGCCAGTTGGTTGGTGGCACTGGCCGGTGTCGCGGCGAAGGCGGCACCGATCAGGGCAAAGGACAGGAGAAGGCGCTTCAGCATCGGGATCCTCGTTGACGGTCTGCTGCGGTGGCGTGGCGGCCGGCGCATC
>JBCCMW010000263.1:0-6085 GCA_039026175.1 Pseudomonadota bacterium | reverse complement strand
CGACTTCATCGACGAGATTGCGGAGTTGACGGGCACAGACCCTGCGCCCGCCCATGCCCTCGGCAGCCGCATGCCCTGGTACTCAGCCTCGATCGATTCGACGTATCTGACGGGCAAGCGCGTCTTCATCTTCGCCGACGGGACCCACGCGCTGGCCGCCGCCCGCGTGGCGCGCGAGGAGTTCGGGTTCGAGATCGCGGGCCTTGGCACCTACAGCCGCGAGATGGCCCGCGCGGTGCGCGCCGCGGCCTCGGACCTGGGGCTCGAGGCGCTGATCACCGACGACTACCTGGCCGTCGAGGCCGCCATCGCCGAGGCGCAGCCCGAGCTCATCCTGGGCACCCAGATGGAGCGCCATATCGGCAAGAGGCTGGGCATCGGCTGCGCCGTCATCTCGGCGCCCGTGCACGTGCAGGACTTCCCCGCCCGCTACAGCCCGCAGATGGGCTACGAGGGCGCCAACGTGCTGTGGGACACCTGGGTCCACCCGCTGGTGATGGGGCTGGAAGAGCACCTGCTGGCGATGTTCCGCGAGGATTTCGAGTTCAACGACGCGGCCCAGCCCAGCCACCTGGGCCACGGCGCCCGGGCGGCCGAGGACGCGGCCCCTGCCCCCGCCACAGCCCCAGCCCCTGTTTCGGCTGCCGAGGCGCCGCCGGCGGCCGAAGTCACGGGCGGTGCGGCCGTCGCGACGCTGACGGCCGAGCCGCAGGCGGCAGAGGGACCCGCCCCGGACACCCCGGTCTGGGCCCCGGACGCCGAGCGCGAATTGAAGAAGATCCCGTTCTTCGTGCGCGGCAAGGCGCGGCGCAACACCGAGACCTTCGCCCGCGAACGGGGCCTCGCCGAGATCAGTATCGACACGCTCTACGACGCCAAAGCGGCGCTTAGCGGGGGGCGCAATGCGCGGTGAACCCGATGCCACACTGCCGCCGATCCGCGTGGTCATCGTCACGCTGGACAAGCATTTCGCCGCCTCGCTGTGCCGGGTGCGGCGCTACCTGGCGGCCGAGGCGCCGAACCTGACGGTCGATCTGTTCGCCGCCGCCGACTGGGCCGAGAGCCCCGAGGCGCTGGGTGCCTGCAAGGCCGCCGTCGCCGAGGCGGACATCATCCTGGCCGGCATGCTGTTCCTGGACGACCACATCCGCGCGATCCTGCCCGACCTCGAGGCCCGGCGCGATCACTGTGACGCGCTGGTCGGCATCGTCTCGGCGCAGGAGGTGGTCAAGCTGACCCGCGCCGGCCGGCTGGACATGCAAAAGCCCGACAGCGCGCCCGTCGCGCTGCTGAAGCGCCTGCGCGGCAAAGGCGCGGGCGCGGGCCGCAGCAGCTCGTCAGGCGCCAGCCAGATGGCGATGCTGCGGCGCCTGCCCAAGATCCTGCGCTATATTCCCGGCAAGGCGCAGGACCTGCGCAGCTATTTCCTGGCCATGCAGTACTGGCTGACGGGCTCGGACGAGAACCTGCTGAACCTGGTACGCATGCTGGTCGATCGCTACGCGGCGGGCGACCGGGCGGGCTGGCGCAACCGGCTGGTGGTGGAGCCGCCGGTCGACTATCCGGACGTCGGGCTCTACCACCCGCGCATGCCCCGCCGGGTGAGCGAGGAGGCAGCCGACCTGCCCCGTCTGGCCGCGCCGCGCGGGCGCGTCGGGCTGGTCATCATGCGCTCCTATGTGCTGGCGCGGGACGCTGGTCACTATGACGGCGTGATCGCCGCGATGGAGGCCGAGGGGCTGGAGGTTGTGCCTGCCTTCGCCTCGGGCCTGGACGCGCGCCCGGCGATCGAGCGCTACTTTATGGCGCCCGACGGGCCGGCCGGTGCGCGGCGCGCCACGGTGGACGCGGTGGTGTCGCTCACCGGATTTTCGCTGGTCGGCGGGCCGGCCTACAACGATAGCGCCGCAGCGGCCGAGATTCTGGGCGCGCTCGACGTCCCCTATCTCGCCGCCCATGCGCTGGAGTTCCAGTCGGTCGAGGGCTGGGCCGCCTCGCCGCGCGGCCTGCAGCCGGTGGAAAACACCATCATGGTGGCGATCCCCGAGCTGGATGGCGCGACCAACCCCACAGTCTATGGCGGGCGGTCCGAGGGGGCGGGGCTGCCCTGCCAGGGCTGTGCGCGCCACTGCGTGTTCGTGCCCGAGAGCGCGCGCGACATGCATGCGTGCCCGGAACGCTCGGCACGGCTGGCGGCGCGCACCGCACGGCTGGTGGCGCTGCGCCGCACGCCGCGGGCCGACCGGCGGCTGGCGGTGGTTCTGTTCAACTTTCCGCCCAACGCCGGCGCCGCGGGCACGGCGGCCTATCTGTCGGTCTGGCGTAGTCTCTACAATACGCTGCATGGCCTTGCGGCCGAGGGCTACGACTGCATCGCGCCCGAGAGTGTGGACAGCCTGCGCGATGCGGTGCTGGGCGACCCCGTCGCGACCGGGCGCCCGGCCAGCGTGGCCGCCCACCTCTCAACCGCCAAGCTGTTGGCCGAGGATCCGCATCTGCGCGAGATCGAGGCCATCTGGGGCCCCGCGCCCGGCCGGATCGACACCGACGGGGCGGGTGTCACGCTCTATGGTGCGCGCTTTGGCAAGGTGTTCGTCGGCCTGCAGCCCGCCTTCGGGTGGGAGGGCGACCCGATGCGCCTGTTGTTCGAGGGTGGCTTTGCGCCGACCCACGCCTTTGCAGGCTTTTACCGCTGGATCGACCGCGACTTCGGCGCCCACGCGATCCTGCACTTCGGCACGCACGGCGCGCTGGAGTTCATGCCCGGAAAACAGGCCGGCCAGTCGGCCAGTTCGTGGCCCGACCGGCTGATCGGCGATGTGCCCAACTACTACCTCTATGCCGCCAACAACCCCTCCGAGGGCGCAATCGCGCGGCGCCGGGCGGCAGCCACGCTGATCTCGTACCTGACACCGCCGGTTGCCCATGCCGGGCTTTACAAGGGGCTCGCGGACCTGCGCGCCTCGGTCGAGCGTTGGCGCACGACGGCGAGCGAGCTGGACGAAACGGCCCGCGCGCGGCTGGCCGAGATGCTGCAGGCCGAGGCTGCGACGCTGGATCTGGCAGCGCCCGAGCCGCTGTGGACCGCGGCCGACGCCGCCGCCCGGGTGCCGGCGCTGGCCACGCAGCTCGCCGAGCTGGAGATGACGCTGATCCCGCACGGCCTGCATGTGGTGGGCGAGGTGCCGGCGATCGCCGAGCGCACCGATCTGATCACCGTGATGGCCGAGGCGGGCCACGGGCTGGAATTGCCCCCGGCCGCCGCCGCGCGTCTGGCCGCGCTGGCGCCGGCGGGCGAGGCACTGGCCGCCTCGGGCCTGCCCCCCACCGCCGAGACGCGCGCCGCCTTCGACGCGCTGGCCGACGCCGCGCGCCTGCTGGCCGAAGATCACGAACTGCCCGCGCTGGTACATGCGCTGGACGGCGGCTTTGTACCGCCGGCGCCGGGCGGCGATCTGATCCGCACCGCCGAGATCCTGCCGACCGGGCGCAACCTGCACGGCTTCGACCCGTTCCGCATCCCCTCGGCCTTTGCGATGGCCGAGGGCGAGGCCCAGGCCAAGCGGCTGATCGCGCGCCACGTGGCCGACCACGGCGCCCAGCCGGGGCGCGTGGCGCTGGTGCTGTGGGGCACGGACACGATCAAGCAGGAAGGCGGGCCGATGGCCCAGGCGCTGGCGCTCTTGGGGGCGCGGCCGCGGCGCGACAGCTATGGCCGGGTCTGCGGCGCGACGCTGGTCCCGCTGGAGGAGCTGGGCCGCCCGCGCATCGACGTGATGCTCACACTGTCGGGCATCTTCCGCGATCTCCTGCCGCTGCAGGTCAAGATCCTGGCCGAGGCGACGGCGCTGGCGGCCGCTGCGGACGAGCCCGAGGCGATGAACCCCGTCGCCGCCGCCGCGCGCGCGCAGATGGCCGAGACGGGCTGCGATCTGGCGACCGCCAGCCTGCGCGTCTTCTCCAACGCCGACGGCGCCTACGGCTCGAACGTCAACGCGTTGATCGACAGCGGGCTGTGGGAGGACGAGGACGAGCTGGCCGAGGCCTATGCCGCGCGCAAGTGCTTCGCCTACGGCACCGACGGCAAGCCGGTGAAGCGGCCCGATCAGCTGGCCCATCTGCTCGAAGGCGTGGACCTCGCCTACCAGACGCTGGACAGCGTCGAGCTGGGCGTCACCACGATCGACCATTACTTCGACACGCTGGGCGGTATCGGCCGGGCCGTGCGCCGCGCCAAGTCGGGCGCCGATATCCCGGTCTACATCGGCGACCAGACCCGCGGCGAGGGGCGCGTCCGCACCCTGGGCGAGCAGGTGGCGCTGGAGACCCGGACCCGCACGCTGAACCCCAAGTGGTTCGAGGGCATGCTCTCGCACGGGGCCGAGGGCGTGCGCCAGATCGAGGCGTCGATCACCAACACCGTCGGCTGGTCGGCCACCACCGGCCAGGTCGACCCCTGGGTCTACCAGCGCGTGGCCGAGACGTTCGTGCTGGACGAGGCGATGCGCCGGCGCCTGTCGTCGCTGAACCCCCAGGCCTCGGCCCGGCTGGCCCAGCGGCTGATCGAGGCGCAGGAGCGCGCCTACTGGGACCCCGACGACGGCACGCTCGCGGCCCTGCAGGCAGCGTCCGACGAGCTGGAGGACCGGCTCGAGGGTATCCAGCCCGAGCTGGCGGGCCACGCAGCGCCCGTCACCCCGCAACCCGTAGCGCAGGACGCCTGACATGCCGCCACTCGGAGAACCGCCCGTCCTGCCGAACGGAGCGCGCAGCAAGCCCGGTGCCCGCCGTCCCCGCGGACGCGGCGACGGCGAGGGCAGCGTCCAGCACCACATGGACCCCAAGATGATCATCACCGGGGCCAAGGTGTTCTCGGTCTACGGCAAGGGCGGGATCGGCAAGTCCACGACCTCGTCCAATCTCTCGGTCGCCTTTTCGAAGCTCGGCAAGCGGGTGCTGCAGATCGGCTGCGACCCCAAGCACGACAGCACCTTCACGCTGACCAAGTGCCTGGTGCCCACGGTGATCGACGCGCTGCAGGAGGTCGACTTCCACACCGAGGAGCTGCGCCCCGAGGATTTCGTCTACGAGGGCTATAACGGCGTGATGTGCGTCGAGGCGGGCGGCCCGCCCGCGGGCACGGGCTGCGGCGGCTATGTGGTCGGCCAGACCGTGCGGCTGCTGAAAGAGCATCACCTGCTGGAAGACACCGATGTTGTGATCTTCGACGTGCTGGGCGACGTGGTCTGCGGCGGCTTTGCGGCCCCCCTGCAGCACGCCGACCGCGCCGTGATCGTGACCGCGAACGACTTCGATTCGATCTACGCCATGAACCGCATCGTGGCGGCGGTGCAGGCCAAATCGCGCAACTACACGGTGCGCCTGGCGGGGTGCGTGGCCAACCGCTCGCGCGAGACCGAGCAGGTCGACCGCTACTGCGAACAGGTCGGGTTCAAGCGCCTGGCGCACCTGCCCGATCTCGACGCCATCCGCCGCTCGCGCCTGAAGAAATGCACGCTGTTCGAGATGGAGGGCGACGACGTCGCCGCCGTGCAGGCCGAGTACATCCGCCTGGCCGAAACGCTTTGGGCCGGTACCGAGCCGCTCGCCCCCGCGCCGATGAAAGATCGCGAGATTTTCGAATTGTTGGGCTTCGATTGAGGAGGCAGACATGACCATCACGCACGATGCGACCCTGACGACGTCCAACAGTTACCGACGCCGGCGCGCGGAACTGATGCAGTACTTCGACGCGACGGCGGCCGAGACCTGGGCCAGGCTCACCTCGGACGCACCGGTCAGCAAGGTGCGCGAGACCGTGCGCAACGGGCGCGACGCGATGCGCGGGCTGCTGCTGGGCTGGCTGCCCGAGGATATCGCCGGTGCGCGCATCCTGGATGCCGGCTGCGGCACCGGGGCGCTGTCGATCGAGCTGGCGCGCCGCGGCGCCCAAGTGCTGGCCATCGACGTCGCGCGCTCACTGGTCGAGATCGCCGAGAAGCGCTCGCGCGATCAGCTGACGGCCGATGAGGCGGGACAGATCGGCTGGCTTGCCGGCGACATGCTGGACCCCACGCTGGGCCGG
>JBCCMW010000262.1:0-6140 GCA_039026175.1 Pseudomonadota bacterium | reverse complement strand
TCGGGCGACGCCGCCGCGCCCGGTCGTCGGGCGACGCCGCCGCGCCCAGTCGTCGGGCGACGCCGCCGCGCCCTGTCGTCGGGCGGCGCCTGTGTGGCTGGCGCCAGGGCGGTTCAGCCGGCGTCCCGGCCCAGCACGGCGAAGGCGGCCAGCGCGATCAGCGGCGCGATCATCAGCGGCGTCGAAGCCCCCTGCCAGCGGGTCAGCGCCACGCGCCCCGGGTACTGCGGGTGGTGCATCACCTGCAGCGTGTCGCCCAGCGACAGCGGCTGGCGCACCAGGTTGACCTGCACGACGGCCTCGACCGGGTCGCGCGGTGTGCCCGGCGGCAGCGTACCCGACGACCGCGTGCCTGGCCGCGGGGGCGTGCCCGACGACGGCGGGCCCGAGGACAGCGCGCCCGAGGACAGCGCGCCCGACGGGGGCGTGCCCGACGGCGGTGGGGTCGACGGGAGCGCGCCCGATGGGGGCGTGCCTGACGGGGGCGTGCCTGACGTGGGCGTGCCTGACGGGGGCGTGCCTGACGGGGGCGTGCCTGACGGGGGCGTGCCTGACGGGGGCGTGCCTGACGGGGGCGGGGCCGGCTCGAACGCCACGCCCACGGCCCAGGTGTTCGAGGCCAGGGTCCGGCGGCTGGCGATGGCGGTCACCCGGGCCGGCACCCGCGCCCACGTGGCCCGGACATGCCAGGTCCACACCGGGTAGAGCGCCGCCAACAGTGCCAGCAGCAGGATCAGGCCCGCCGCCGGCCCGCGCCCCAGCGCATCGACCAGCCCATCCAACAGCCCCAGCACGGCAGGCGCGTCGGCGCGGGGCGCCTAGTGCACCAGCTTCGGCCCCTGCTGGGAGACGTTGCCCGTCTCCGGCAGGATGCCGAGCCGGCGCGCGACTTCGCTATACGCCTCGGTCAGCGAGCCCAGATCGCGGCGGAACACGTCCTTGTCCAGCTTTTGCCCGGTCTTGACGTCCCACAGCCGACAGCTGTCGGGGCTGATCTCGTCGGCCACGATGATGCGCTGGAAGTCGCCCTCCCAGATGTGCCCGCACTCGATCTTGAAGTCGACCAGCTTGATGCCGACGCCGGTGAACAGGCCCGACAGGAAGTCGTTTACCCGCAGCGCCAGCGAGATCATATCGTCGATGTCCTGCTGGTTGGCCCAGTTGAAGGCGACGATATGCTCTTCGGTGACGATCGGATCGCCCAGCTTGTCGTCCTTGTAATAGAATTCGATGATCGGGCGGGGCAGGGCGCTGCCCTCCTCCAGACCCAGCCGCTTGGCCATCGACCCCGCGGCGACGTTGCGCACCACCACCTCGAGCGGGACGATCTCGCACGAGCGGATCAGCTGCTCGCGCATGTTGATCCGGCGGATAAAGTGGTTGGGGATGCCGATCGCCGTCAGCGCCGTCATGATGTGCTCGGAGATGCGGTTGTTGAGCACCCCCTTGCCGTCGATCACCGCATGCTTTTCGGCGTTGTTGGCCGTGGCGTCGTCCTTGAAGTACTGGACCAGCGTACCGGGCTCGGGGCCCTCGTACAGGATCTTGGCCTTGCCTTCATAGACCAGTCGGCGGCGCGCCATGGGCTGTCTCCGGATGGGTCGCGGTCACGCCATAGCGGCGTGTCGTCGGCGGCTGCACCGCAAACGCCGCTGGGGTATAGGCGCTCGGCCCGGGGATTTCCAGGGAGGCCGGCGTCTTTCCGCACCGTCGCCAGGCGTGTCGTGCCGCTCCGGGACGCCGGAAAAGCACGGTCGCGGGGTGGCGGAGGTCTCCCCAAAACCCTCGGCGGCACGATATAGCAGCCATGGTCGCGGCCGCGCGGGCTGTTGCTTCGCAGGGCGGGGCGGCAGCACGGTCGGCGCGGCGGGGGCCATGCCAGGATCAGGTGACGACGCTGGGCGTACGGAGGCGAGATGACCACCTTCAACGAGCGCGAGCGCGCTTTCGAGACCAAGTTCGCGCACGATGCGGAGATGCAGTTCAAGGCCGAGGCGCGGGCGAGCCGACTGCTCGGGACCTGGGCGGCCGGCGAGATGGGCCTGATGGGCGAAGACGCCGAGGCCTATGTCCAGGCGGCGATCAAGGCCGACCTCGAGGAGCCCGGCCAGGAGGACCTGTTCCGCAAGGTCTGGGCCGACCTGCAGGCCAAGGCGATCCCGATCGACGAGGCCGGCCTGCGCGCCAAGATGGCCGCGTGCCTGGCCGAGGCAAAGGCGCAGTTGCTGGGCGAAGCTGGCGAGTGAGGCCGGCACTGTCGGACCCCAACCGGCCTGCGGGCGCGCAGGCGTGCCCCGTACGCCCGCTGGGCATAGGGCCAGCGCGCGCGCAAGCGTCTCCCGTGCGCCCGCTGCGGTTACCGCCAACGGGCGCGCAAGCGTCTCCGGTGCGCCCGCTGCGCTCACGGCCAGCGGGCGCGCAAGCGTCTCCCGTGCGCCCGCTGCGGTTACCGCCAACGGGTGGGCAGGCGTGCCCTGTGCGCCCGCTGCGCTCACGGCCAGCGGGCGCGCAAGCGTCTCCCGTGCGCCCGCTCGGCTTACGGCCATCGGGCGCGCACGCGCGCCCGATGCGCCGCCGATGACCCCCTGGCGGCGCCTCCTCGTCCCTCTCGCGCGACGCTGGCCTAAGCGACAGACACTGGAGCAGAAGCTGCGGGCCGAGGCGCGGACCCAATGGCTGGACATCGGCGGTATCGACGTCGCCAGAGGTTTCGACTGTGTCGGCCTTGCCGACCCCGAAACCGTGCCGCACGAGCAGCGCTGTCGGTACGTCCAGTGCGATGTCCTCCGCGACGAAACGCCGATCGCCGCGCGCCAGGGACACTACGACCTGGTGCGCCTGCAGCACGTGTTCGAGCACTTCTCTTTCGAGGACGGGCGCGATCTGCTGGCTGTGGTGCGGCGGCTGCTGGCGCCAGGCGGCTATCTGTTGATGACGGTGCCGGACCTGCGGGCGTTCATCGCCGGCTACCGCTGGGGCTTTCGCTTCGCACCCGAGCAGACGATGACTTTTCAACGCTCGCGCATCCCCGAGGATGCGCCGGCGAGCTTTCGCTTCTCGATGTATGCGCACCAGTACGGCTACAGCAGGCTGACGCACAATGGCGAGCAGCACGCCTGGTGCTACGATTTCGAGGGGCTGGCCTATCAGGTGCGCGCCGTGGGCGGTTTCGACCGGGTACAGCGGTTGGGGCTGTTCCACCCGCTGGCCTCGATCCCCTTCACCCACAACCGCCCGGCGATCGAGGTCTGCCTGCTGGCGCGCAAGGCAGCCGCGTGAGGGCGGGGCGCGGTCTGGCAACCGCTGGCGGCCGACCGCGACGCCGCTGCCCCTGGCGCCCGGGGCGGCGCTGCGGCACCTGGGAGCCATGGCTTTGCACGTCGTCTGGTACAAGCGCGATCTGAGGGTGTTCGACCACGCGCCGCTGGTCGCCGCGGCTGAGGCGTCGGCGGCCGACGGGGCGCCCGTGCTGCCGCTCTACATGGTCGAGGACGCACAGTGGGGCGCGCCTACGGCCTCGGCCCGTCAGTGGCGCTTCGTGGCCGAGGCGCTGGAGGCGCTGCGGGCCGAGACCGGCGCCCTGGGCGCGCCGCTGGCCGTGCGCCGGGGCGAGGCCGTGGCAGTGCTGGAGGCGCTGCGGACCGGTCCCGGCATCGCCGCGCTCTGGTCGCACGAGGAGACGGGCGAGGCCTGGAGCTATCGCCGCGACCGCGCCGTCGCCCGCTGGGCCACGGGCCACGCCATCGCCTGGCGCGAATTCCAGGGCAACGGCGTGATCCGCCGGCTGGCCACCCGCGACGGCTGGGCCGAGAAATGGGACCGGCAGATGCTGCGCGCGGCGCTGGCCGCACCGCTTGCCCTGCCGCCCCACGGCCTGGATCCGGGCGCGATCCCGGACGCCGCGGCGCTGGGTCTGGCGCCCGACCCGGCCGGCCACCTGGCAGCGACCCCCGAGGCGGGGCGCGCGCTGCTGCAGAGCTTCCTGTCCAAGCGGGGCGAGCAATACCGGCGCGAGATGTCCTCGCCCGTCACGGCCTATGACGCCTGCTCGCGCCTGGCACCGCATCTCTCGTGGGGCACGCTGTCCAGCCGCGAGGTGTATCAGGAGGCCGTGGCGGCGCAGAAGATGCACACCAGCCGCGCGTTTCGCCAGTCGATCGACAGCTTCATCGCCCGTCTGCACTGGCGCTGCCACTTTATGCAGAAGCTTGAGGACGAGCCCGAGATCGAGCACCGCTGCATGCACCCCGTCTACGAGGGGCTGCGCGAGGGCGACCACGACGAGGCGCGGCTTCAGGCCTGGTCCGCCGGCGAGACCGGGCTGCCGATGGTCGACGCCTGCATGCGCGCGCTGAACGCGACCGGCTACCTGAATTTCCGGATGCGCGCGATGCTGGTGTCGACCGCGGCCTATCACCTGTGGCTGGACTGGCGGCGCTTCGGCCCGGTGCTGGCGCGCAAGTTCACCGACTTCGAGCCCGGCATCCACTGGTCGCAGTGCCAGATGCAGTCGGGCACTACGGGGATCAACACGGTGCGGATCTATAACCCCGTGAAACAGTCCAAGGACCACGACCCGGACGGCGTGTTCCTGCGCCAATGGCTGCCCATGCTGGCCGCGGTGCCCGAGGCGCGCCTGCACGAGCCCTGGCGCATGACCGACGCGGAGCAGGCCGCCGCGGGCTGTGTTATCGGCCGCGACTATCCCCGCCGCATCTTGGACCCCGTGAAGGCCGCGCGCGAGGCCAAGGAGAAGGTCTTCGCCCGCCGCCGCGCCGAGGGCTTCGAGGCGGGCAAGCAGGCCGTGTTGAAAAAGCACGCCAGCCGCCGGCGCCTGCGCGTCGAGCATCCGCCCAAGGCCGACCGCCAGGGCCAGTTCGACTTTTGACAGCCGATCCGGGGCCGCCTCCGACCTTGCGGTATCGCGGCTGGTCGCCGCGATGCTCGATCGTGGGCACCTGGGCCGGGCACCTGTCGCACCGCCAAGGGGAAGGGGTGGGCTGAGAGAAGCCCGAGGGGGCTTCTGACCGAGCGTTCTGCAGGGGTCGGGCCGCGTCAAGGACAGGCCGCTGCGCGGTCGCGTGCCGCGATCCTTGACCCGGCCCGCCCCCTGCGCGCGGTGCGGCGGCTCGCCGTTGCCGGGTTGGCAGCTAGGTATCCGGTATGGGTGGCGTTCTGGCGATACCGACGACGGTTTTGGCGGCGATCGTGGCGCCGATCGTGGTGGCGTCAGCGGGTAGCGCGGCGTTGGGCGTGGCGCGGGCGGCCGACGCGCCCGCGGTCTGCGGGCCGACGGCGCGGGTGACGTTTCGCGAAGGCGCGCCGGTGGATCGCTATTTGATCGAGAACCTGAGCCCCGGCGATTGGGCCATCGCGCGGCTGGAGATCGCGCTGGCAGGCTCGGCCGGGCGGCTGGTGTTCGACACCGTGGGTGGCGGGCCGGGGCGCAACGTGGCGCAGCCCTTCGTCGTGCGCTCGGGCGAGGGCGATGCCGCGTTGGCCGCCATGCCCGACATCCCGGACGGGGCCGAGGCGATGGTGCTGGCGTTCGAGCGCTTCATGCCCGGGCAGGTGTTCCGCTTTACCATCGATATGGACGACCGGCTGGCCGGCTGGGGCACCACCGTCGACGGGCCCGAGATCGAGGGCGCCGCGGTCACCGTCCGTTTCGTCGACGCGGGCGGGGCGGCGGTGGAGGTGTTCGCCAGCTTCGACGGCCAGGCGGTGGCGCGGCCGACCATGCCCTGCGTCTCGTAGCCGGCCGGCAGCGGGCGCTGCGGCATATCTTCCATTCCGACAGCAGGTTGCGGGCCCGGCCTTGAAAGCGGGCGGCCGCGCCCTCCTTGCCTGCCGGGCGGCGCGGGGTGCGGCCAGGGCGGCAGCAAAGGGCGGCGCGGCGATGGCCAAGATGCGCAAAAAGGGCGATCTGCCCACCAAGACCTGCGCCGTCTGCGGGCTGCCGTTCGCCTGGCGCAAGAAGTGGGAGAAGGTCTGGGACGAGGTCCGCTACTGCTCGGACCGCTGCCGCCGCGAGGCCAAGCGCGCGCGGTCCGGGGATGCGGCATGACCGGGACCCCGCGGCGCGCCATCCTGGTGCTGGGCGATCAGCTGGACATCGACGCCGCCGTGCTGGCCGCCGG
>JBCCMW010000261.1:0-6183 GCA_039026175.1 Pseudomonadota bacterium | reverse complement strand
CGAGCGGCGCGCGCGCGAAGAACGCCGCGCCCGGGGCGAACAGCCCGGCCTGCAAGACAGCCTTCGCCGCCTGTTCGGCGACTGACCGGCGCCAACCGCCCGCCAACCCGGCCGGTTGCATCCACGGCGCGCCCTCAGCGGCGCGCCGTTTGCCTGTCCGCCCTCCGAGGTTTCGACCGAAAACGGCCGGCCCGGTGGTGGGGGCGGGGCAACCTGTCGCAGGATGGTACAGTTATACCCGTGCTTTTCGTGTTTTCGCGTCGGCACGCGCCATGATTGCGACGGAAACCTGCCTCACGGTGCGTATGGGGAAACGTGACGGCTGGTGGTCGTCACGGTTTCTTTCCCGACTGTCCCTCAACTCGGGCGGCACCTGGTGCCGCCCATTTTTTTGCCCGCCGCCCCACAGGCGCCAAGGGACCGGGACCGCGGATCACTCGGCTGCGATGCGGCCCTTGGCGGCCAGGATGTCGCGCAGGTAGCGGCCGGTGTGGCTTTCCTCGACCCCGGCCAGGTCCTCCGGCGTGCCGGTGCCGATGATGCGCCCGCCGCCGTCGCCGCCCTCGGGGCCCAGGTCCACCAGCCAGTCGGCGACCTTGATGACGTCGAGGTTGTGCTCGATCACCACCACCGTGTTGCCGGCGTTGACCAGGGCCTGCAGCACCTCGAGCAGCTTGTTCACGTCCTCGAAGTGCAGGCCGGTCGTCGGCTCGTCCAGGATATAGAGCGTCTGCCCCGTCGCCTTGCGCGCCAGCTCGCGCGACAGCTTCACGCGCTGCGCCTCGCCGCCCGAGAGCGTGGTCGCCTGCTGACCGATCTTGATATAGCCGAGGCCGACCTCGCGCAGGGTCTTGAGCTTGTCGCCGATCATCGGGATGGCATCGAAGAAGCCGCAGCCCTCGTCCACCGTCATGTCCAGCACGTCGGCGATGGACTTGCCGCGGAATTTGATCTCCAGCGTCTCGCGGTTGTAGCGCTGGCCGTTGCAGGTCTCGCACGTGACATAGACGTCGGGCAGAAAATGCATCTCGACCTTGATGACGCCGTCGCCCTGGCAGGCCTCGCAGCGCCCGCCCTTGACGTTAAAGCTGAACCGACCGGGGGCGTAGCCGCGGGCCTTGGCTTCGGGCAGCCCGGCGTACCAGTCGCGGATCGGGCCGAACGCGCCGGTATAGGTGGCCGGGTTCGAGCGCGGGGTGCGCCCGATCGGCGACTGATCGATGTCGATCACCTTGTCCAGGTGCTCCAGCCCGCGGACCGAGCGGCAGGGTGCGGGCTGCATCCGCGCCCCGTTGAGCCGGTTGGCCGCGTGCTTGTACAGCGTCTCGTTGATCAGCGTCGACTTGCCCGAACCCGAGACGCCGGTGATGCAGGTCAGCGTGCCCAGCGGGATCTCCAGGTTAACGTCGTGCAGGTTGTTGCCGCTGGCGCCTTCGACCGTCAGCCATTTGCCCTTGCCACGGCGGCGCTTGCTGGGGATCGCCACTTCGCGGGCGCCGGACAGGTAGGCGCCGGTGATGGAGCCCTCGCTCGACGCGATCTCGGCCGGGGTGCCGTCGGCGATCACGTTGCCGCCGTGGACGCCGGCGCCGGGGCCGATGTCGATCACATAGTCGGCCTCGCGGATCGCCTCTTCGTCGTGCTCGACCACGATCACGGTGTTGCCCTGGTCGCGCAGGCCCTTGAGCGAGGTCAGCAGCCGCCCGTTGTCGCGCTGGTGCAGGCCGATCGAGGGCTCGTCCAGCACGTACAGCACGCCCGTCAGGCCCGAGCCGATCTGGCTGGCCAGGCGGATGCGCTGGCTCTCGCCCCCCGACAGGGTGCCCGAGCCGCGCGCCAGCGTCAGGTAATCGAGCCCGACATCGACCAGAAAGCCCAGCCGCTCGCGGATCTCCTTGAGGATCGCGGCCGCGATCTGCTGCTTCTGGGGGCTCAGCTCGTGGTGCACGTTCCGCGCCCAGACCAGCGCCTCGCGGATCGGCATCTCGGTGATGTGGCCGATGTGGCGGCCGCCGATCTTGACGACCAGCGCCTCTAGCCGCAGGCGGTGGCCTCCGCAGGCGGCACAGGGGCGCTTGGCCTGGTAGCGCTCGAACTCCTCGCGGATGCTGTCGGACCCGGTCTCGCGGAAGCGGCGCTCCATGTTGGGGATCACGCCCTCGAACGGACGCGCCACCGAGTAGACGCGGCCGCCGTCGTCGAAGCGGAACTTGATCTTCTCGTCGCCCGATCCGTAGAGCATGAGCTGCTGCACGTGGGCCGGCAGCTTGCGCCACGGCGTGATCGGCTGGAAGTCGTAGTGCTTGGCCAGCGCCGCCAGGGTCTGCGTGAACACCGGTGTCCTGGACTTGGCCCACGGCGCGATGGCGCCCTCGGCCAGGCTGACGGTGTCGTCCGGCACGATCAGCTTGGGATCGAAGAACATCTCATGGCCCAGACCGTCGCACTCGGGGCACGCGCCGAACGGGGCGTTGAACGAGAACAGGCGCGGCTCGATCTCGGCGATGGTGAAGCCCGACACCGGGCAGGCGAACTTCTCCGAGAAGGTCAGCCGCTCGCCTTCGGGCTCGGGCGCATCCTCGGGCGCATCGTCGGGCTTCTTGGGCGCGGTCTCGATGATCGCGATGCCCTCGGCCAGCGCCAGCGCGGTGGTGAAGCTGTCGGCGAGCCGGGTCTCCAGCCCCTCCTTCACCACGATGCGGTCGACCACCACGTCGATGTTGTGGCGCAGTTTCTTGTCCAGCGTCGGCGCGTCTTCCAGGTCGTAGAACTGGCCGTCGATCTTGACGCGCTGGAAGCCCTGCTTGCGCAGGTCCAGCATCTCTTTGCGGTACTCGCCCTTGCGGTCGCGCACGATGGGGGCCAGCAGATAGGCGCGCGTGCCCTCGGGCATCGCCATCACCCGGTCGACCATATCGCTGACCTGCTGGGCCTGGATCGGCTCGCCCGTTGCCGGGCTATAGGGTGTGCCGGCGCGGGCGAACAGCAGGCGCAGATAGTCGTAAATCTCGGTCACCGTGCCGACGGTCGAACGCGGGTTCTTCGACGTCGTCTTCTGCTCGATCGAGATCGCGGGCGAGAGCCCTTCGATGTGCTCGACGTCCGGCTTCTCCATCATCTGCAGGAACTGCCGGGCATAGGCGGACAGGCTCTCGACGTATCGCCGCTGCCCTTCGGCATAGATGGTGTCGAACGCCAGCGAGGATTTGCCCGAGCCCGAGAGACCGGTGATCACCGTCAGGCTGTTGCGGGGGATCTGGACGTCGACGCCCGTGAGGTTGTGCTCGCGCGCGCCCCGCACCGTCAGATACTTCAGCTCCGCCATGCCCAAACCTCCCGCATCCGCAGCCGCGTGACATAGCCGTGCGCGGCGCGCAGGCGAGTCGGGAAACGTGAACAAAACACGAAAACCGCCAAAACGTCACGCCGTTCCCGCTGGGTGCGATGACCTTGGGCACAGGTGCGTCCCGGCGGGCGACTGCACCGGGCCGACGGGCCGCGTCCAGCGTGCAAACGCCCTGCCGGCAATGCGCCCGCGCCGGCGCGGCGACAGCGGCCCGGCGGCGGAAAGCAGCGGGAAGCGAGCAGCGGGGGCGAACTGCGGGGAGAGAGCAGCGGGGCTTAGTCGATCCCCAGGGCGACCCACATGGCCCGCATCGCCTCCATCGAGCCCTCGTACCGCGCTTCTCCCAGCATCAGCACGGGCGTCGCCTCGATCGCCATCTCCGCCCGCCGCGCTTCGGACTGGTCGTACAGGATCTTGGCGAGCGCCTTGTCGCCGATGCAGGCATCGAAGCGCTTGTCGCCGATCAGGTCGGGCACCGTCAGCGCACGCAGCATCTTGATTGTCAAATCCGTGGGTTGCAGCACGATGCGCTTTTCGAACGCCGCGCCCTTGCGCGGGTGCACCATGCCGCCGACCAGCGCGTTCTGGACCTGCAGCACCCGCCACATCGTTTCGGCGTAATCGGTCGAGCAGCGGGCCAGCATGTCGGCCCACAGGTCGACGGGCCGATAGTAGACCGGGTGTACGGTGATCCGGTAGGCGCCGGCGCGGAGCGGCCCGTCCAGGCTGCGCGCGGCGCCATCGTCCCGGCCGTCGTCGTAGAGGGTGGTGAACAGGCTGCGGCACGCGCTGCAGGTCGCCTGGATGTAGATCTCCACCTCGATGGGCGCCTTCGGGTCGCCGACCACCACCGGATCGGTCGCCGGCATCTGCGCACGCGCGGGCACCGCGGTGCCGAGCACGACCAGCACGAGCGCCATGAGGGCGGCGATGGGAACCGACGGTCGCGCGACCATGCTCAGTCTCCGAACGGTTTGCGGTGGCGGAACTCGGCCGGCACCAGTTCGTGCAACCGGTCGTCCGAGGTGTCCCAGACCCAGCCCGCGTCGTCGCGATAGAACAGGCTGCTGCCCTCGACCGTCCAGCGCGTACGTTCCGCCAGGAACCGGTCGTTGTACTGCGGATGGGTCGAGGAGCCGGCGACGACGGTAAAGACCAGGTCGCACCGCGCACCGTTTTTGCTGCCCTCCAGCCCCGTGCAGTCCCGCGCCTCGACGTCCTTGAAGTTCACGCAGACCTCGACCGACGGGAAGCCCGCCAGGTTCGAGCGAAAGCCCAGCTGGCAGCGGTGCGACGGGTATGTCTCGGCCACCCGGGCGCGAACCGCGCGGGCGGCGTCGGCGTCGCTCGGCATCCCGATGTCAATGCCGAAGGCGCGGATGCCGATCTTGGTGGTGTCGAAGTCGCCTTGGCCCAGCAGCCAGGCGGTCACCTCCTGCTGGTCGCTGCCGGTCTGCTGTTCGAGCTTGCGCGGCGTCGTGTACCAGCGCCCGTTCCGCGCGTTGTAGATCGTGAGGTTGTAGCCGAACAGATAAACGGTACCCGGGTCGCTGTTACGGTCCGAACCGCCGATGCCGCCGTCGACGATCACCTCGTGCCCGTCCGCGGTGGCGATGCGCCAGAAATAGCGGGTTCGTTGCCGGCCGAAGGTGGGGTGCGTCGCCTCGGCAGTCAGCACATGGGTGATGTCGTGGCCCCGCTCCTCGAGCGCGCAGGCCAGGTTGAAGGGCTTGCGCGCGCCCGCCCGGTCGGCGAAAGCGCCCATCATCACCCAGGTCTGGCCGTCGGCTTCCAGGGTCAGTTCATCGCAGCGCTCGACCGCGTGCCAGTGCGGGCCCAGCCGCTGGACCATGCCGTCACGGTCGAAGCCGCCAAGGCCGAGATCGACCACCGTTTCGAGACCGGGATTGGCGGCGGCGGGGGCAGCGAGGCCGAGGGCGACGGCGATGGCCGATAGGGTGCGGACCAACGCGGCCCGGACCAAAGTCGAGGACATGATCGAAAACGCTTTCACCGAAGCTGAGACACACCGATAGGGTGCGCCAAGCCGCCGCAGGTCGTCAAGCCAGGCGCCTGGAGCGGAACGGCGGCTGCCCCACCGCGCCACAACGGTGGGTCCGATGTAGGGGGTCGGACGCGTCGTGCCGGCCGTCGGCCGACCCGCTGCCGCCCCGTTCCTGTTGCCCCGTTCCTGTTGCCCCATTTCGTGCTGCCCCGTTCCTGCTGCCCCGTTTCGTGCTGCCCTGCTGTCTGCCGCGCCGGCGCAGCCAACCAACGCGGAGACACCATGCTGTTTTGTCTGACCCTGATCTTCGTCTGCCAGTTGATCGGCGAGACGCTGGTCGCCGCGCTGGCGCTGCCCCTGCCCGGGCCGGTGCTGGGCATGGCGATCCTGTTCGCGGGGCTCGTCTGGCGCGGGCTGCCCCAGGGGCTGTCCGATGTCGGCGACGCGCTGATCGGCCATCTGTCGCTGTTGTTCGTGCCGGCCGGGGTGGGCGTGATGCTGCACGCCACCCTGCTGGGACGCGACTGGCTGCCGATCCTGGTGGCGCTGGTCGCCTCGACCCTGGTCGCCGTGGCGGTGACGGGCCTGGCCATGCAGCGCCTGGCACGCGGCAGCGCCGACGCCGGCGGCACCGGCGCACCGGGCGGCGATGCGGATGGGGCGGGCTGATGGAAGGCAGCATCATCGGCAGCGGCGCGGCCGACGCCATGGGCGGCGAGCTCCGCGACGTCTGGGTGTACTTGGCGCGCGATCCGCTGCTGCATCTGACGCTGACCCTGGTCGCCTACCAATTCGGCAGCTGGCTGTACCGCCGCGCCGGGCTGAACCCGCT
>JBCCMW010000260.1:0-6184 GCA_039026175.1 Pseudomonadota bacterium | reverse complement strand
TCGGCGCCGGGCCCGGCGCCGCAGGGCAGGCCTCGGTGCGCCGAGCCGATGGGTGCAGGCCGGCAGAACCCCGGGTAGGACGCGTTTGGGGCAGGTGCGTTAGGGCGGGCGCGCCGGATGACGCGCGTTGGGGCGGGCGCGCCGGATCACGCGCGATAGCGCAGGCGCGCGGGACGACGCGCGGTGGCGCATGCGCGGCGCGGCTGGAACGGACGGAGGAGCGGATGGCGCTGACGACGGCGATGTGGGTGTCCGCTTATCTCGCGCGGCTCGAGGCCGCAGGGATCTATGCGCATCTGGTCGCCCGCGGCGCGACGGGCGCGGGCGACGTGGCGGTCAAGCTCTCGCTAATGGACGGGCGCGCCGCCCTCTGGGCCCGGGCGATGGACGCGGCGGGCCGGCCGGCGTTCGTCGAGGATCTGGCCCCTGCGCCCGAGGCCGAGGTCGACGCGGTGCTGGCCCGCCGCCGCGCGCGCGACCGCGATCTCTGGATCGTCGAGGTCGAGGACCGCCACGGCCGCCACCTGTTGGACCAACCCGGCGTCGGCGACGCGTTCCGCGCCGACGGCGCTGGCGGATGGCCCGATTGAGGGAGGTTTAATCCCGGCAGGCTACCCCTCGATGGCGTGCCGGCCGGGGTGCTGGCGCCGGCGGGTAAGGCCAATCGGGCGGCGATGCATTGTTGCAGGACCGGGCCCAACGAAGGGGCCGGCGAAACCGGTCCGCGGACTGGGGCAGAGAGCGTCGGTCTGGATCCCGGCCGGGCCCAGGATCGGGCCCAGGATCTGGCCCAGGATCTGGCCCAGGATCTGGCCCAGGGACGCGCGGCGGAGGTGTCAGCCGGCGCACGCAACCGGCGTAAGGACCCGCGGCACAGCACGGGGGCTCGAAGCCGGGGCTCGAAACCGGGGCTTGGCACTGGGGCTTGGCACTGGGGCTTGTCACTGGGGCGCGCAACCGGGGTGGGGAAGGGAGACGATGGACTGGCGCGACGAAGGCATCCTGCTCAGCACCCGGCCGGTGGGCGAGGGCGCGGCGATCCTGGACGTGCTGACCGCCAGCCATGGGCGGCATGGCGGCACCGTGCGCGGCGGGCAGTCGGCGCGCATGGGTGCCACGCTGCAGCCGGGCACCCAGCTCTCGCTGGAGTGGCGCGCGCGGCTGGAGGATCAGCTCGGCGCCTACCGTGTGGAGCCGCTGCGCAGCCGCGCCAGCATGCTGATGGAAAGCCGCGAGGCTCTGGCCGCGTTCAACAGCATGGCCGCGCTGGTCATCGCCTTCGTGCCCGAGCGCGAGCCCGACTTCGAACTCTACGACGCCAGTCTGGATCTGGTGGAGGCGCTCTGCACCCGGCCGAGGGAGTGGCTGGGCGTCTATGTGTGCTGGGAGGCGGTGTTTCTGTCGACGCTGGGCTTTGGGCTGGACCTGTCGCGCTGTGCCGCCACCGGGATCCGGCACGATCTGTGCTACATCAGCCCGCGCACCGGACGGGCGGTCAGCCGCGAAGCCGGCGGTCCGTTCGCCGAGAAGCTGCTGCCGCTGCCGCCCTTTATGGTGGGCGAAGGGGTGCTGACGATGGCCGGCGTGCAGGCGGGCCTACGCAGCGTGGGCTGGTTCCTGCAGCATCGCGTCTGCCCGGCGATGGAGCGTGAGAGCGTGCCCGAGGCGCGTTCCCGTCTGGTGCGGCTGGCGGCCAAGGTCGACCTGCCGCCACGCGGCGCGGGCACCCTGTCGGTGGACTTCGCGCGCTGGCATCGGCGGATGGGCCTGCCGCAGCGCTAGACGGCGTGGCGCGCAGGGCCACGACCGTGGCACAGGGGCCGCGCGGCCTCGGCCGGCGCGATGTCTGCCTTGCCACAGCGGGGCTGCGGAACCATCTCGCCGATAGACGGGAGCCGCGCCATGCGGTAGCTCAACCGAGGCCGCAGAACCCGCGTGCGCCGGGCACCGGCCTCTGCGCGACGGGATGGCCGAGAGCCGTGGGGATGCCGAACGCATGGACATGATGACGAGCAAGCCGCCACTGACGCTGTTGCTCGCCGACCCGCGCGGGTTCTGCGCCGGCGTCGTGCGCGCCATCGAGATCGTGGAGATGGCGCTCGAAAAGTGGGGCGCTCCCGTCTATGTGCGCCACGAAATCGTGCATAATCGCCACGTGGTCGAGGCGCTGCGCGAGAAGGGCGCGGTGTTCGTCGAGGAGCTGGACGAGTGTCCGCCTGACCGTCCGGTGGTGTTTTCGGCCCACGGCGTGCCCAAATCGGTGCCGGCCGAGGCCAAGGCGCGCGAGATGGTCTATGTCGACGCCACCTGCCCGCTGGTCTCGAAGGTGCATATCGAGGCCGAGCGTCACTACAAACAGGGCTATCAGATCGTCATGATCGGCCACGACGGCCACACCGAGACGATCGGCACGATGGGCCAGCTCCCGCCGGGCGAGGTCATCCTGGTCGAGACGGTGGACGACGTCGCGAGCGTCGAAGCCCGCGATCCCGAGCGGCTGGCTTTCATCACCCAGACCACGCTGTCGGTCGACGATACGGCGGCCGTGGTAAGGGCGCTGCAGGCCCGCTTCCCCGCCATCGTCGGCCCGCACAAGGAAGACATCTGCTACGCGACGACCAACCGCCAGGCTGCCGTCAAGGAGATGGCGCCGCGGATCGACGCGCTGCTGGTGGTGGGGGCGCCGAATTCGTCCAACTCGCGCCGGCTGGTCGAGGTGGGCCGCGCCGCGGGCGCCCAGTACGCGATGCTGGTGCAGACCGCGGGCGACATCGACTGGCGCGCGCTACAGGGCGTGCGCTCGGTCGGCGTGACCGCCGGGGCCAGCGCGCCCGAGGTGCTGGTGCAAGGCGTCGTCGACGCGTTCGCCGAACGCTATGACGTGGCGATCGAGCGTATCGTCACCGCCGAAGAAGACGTGACCTTCAAGGTGCCGCGCATCCTGCGCATCCCCGCCTGAACCATCGCCGGGCAGCGTTGGAGGGCACCGTTTTGGGACCCCCGTCTGGGGGCGATATCTCGGGTCGCTTTCTCGAGGTACTGTCTTGGGGCACCGTTCCAGGACCCTGCATCGGTTATGGCATCGGGTGCGGGATTGGGCCGCAAGCGCGGCCGGCGCATCGGCGCGCCGCCCGCAGCGCAGCCGCGGCCCGCGCCAGCCGGTCCCTGGCGGCATCTCACATGCTGCGCCGTGCTGGGGCGGCTTGCCTGGCGACGGTCGTGCAACATGGGGCGGGCCGAGACATGGCTGACACAACGGACACGGACATGGACCCGGGCGAGGACGCGGACAGGACCGAGCGCCGCGACGCGGCGGCGACCGACAGCGGCACCGTTGCCTTCTACGACGCCAACGCCGAAGACTATGCGCAAGCCGCCCAGACCGAGGACGGGATCAAGCACCTCGCCCTGTTCGCCGCCGACCTGCCCGCCGGCGCGCGGGTGCTGGACCTCGGCGCGGGCGAGGGCTGGGCCTCGGGCTGGATGGCGGGCGAGGGCTTCGACGTGCTGGCCTACGACGCGTCCGAGGCATTGCTGACGCTGGCGGCTGCCCGCCCCGGCGTGCGCACGGCGCTGGGCACCTTCGAGGACATGGACGGCCATCCCGACCTGGAACCCGGGTTCGACGGGGTCTGGGCCTCGTTCTCGCTGCTGCATGCGCCCCGGGCGGCGCTGCCGGATCATCTGGACACTATCGCAGCGCTGCTGGTGCCGGGCGGGCGGTTCTTTCTGGGACTGAAAGGCGGCACCGGCGAGGCGCGCGACCGGCTCGGCCGGCGCTACAGCTACTTCTCGGCCGAGGAACTGATCGACGCGCTGGGGGCTGCCGGTTTCGACATCCTCCAGGTCACCAGCGCCGACGGGCGCGGCATGACCGGCGCTACCGAGGCATTCCTCTACCTGCACGCCCGCCGCGCCGCCTGACCGTGCCCGCCGCGGATCCCGAGACGGTACCCAAGGCGGACGGGCTCTACGCCTTTACCGACGGGGCCTGTTCGGGCAACCCGGGACCCGGCGGCTGGGGCGTGGTGCTGCAGGCCGTGCGCGGCGGCGACGTGGTGCGCGAGCGCACCCTCTCGGGCGGCGAGGACGCGACCACCAACAACCGCATGGAGCTGATGGCCGCGATCCAGGCGCTGGAAACCCTGGACCGCCCCGCGACCATTACCGTCGTCTCGGACAGCACGTACCTGCGCGACGGCATCACCGGCTGGATCCACGGCTGGAAGCGCAACGGCTGGAAGACCGCCGCCAAGAAGCCCGTCAAGAACGCCGAGCTCTGGCAGCGGCTGGACGCGGCCCAGGCCCGCCACAGCGTCGACTGGGCCTGGGTCAAGGGCCACGCCGGCCACCCCGAGAACGAGCGCGCCGACACCCTGGCCCGCGCCGAGATCAAGGCGCTGAAAGCCGGCTGACCGGCCCCGCGCGCCCGGGCCGCGGCTTGACCCGTGGGCCCCGCGCTCTCCATGTCCGTGAACGCCCCCATAAGCGCTGCGTCCCCAGGGAGGACCCCATGTTCGATCTGATCGAGCCCGGCCTGATGGCCCCCAAAGCCTATATCGACGGCGCCTTCGTCGACGCCGATAGCGGCGCGACCTTCGCCGTGGCCAACCCCGCGACCGGCGAGACCATCGCCGAGGTGGCCGACTGCGGCGTGGCCGAGACCGCGCGCGCCATCGCCGCCGCCAGCGCCGCCCAGCCCGCCTGGGCCGCCAAGACCGCCAAGGAGCGCGCCGCCGTGCTGCGCCGCTGGTTCGAGCTGATCATGGCCGCACAGGACGACCTGGCCCGCATCCTGACCGCCGAACAGGGCAAGCCGCTGGCCGAGGCGAAGGGCGAGATCGCCTACGGCGCCAGCTTCATCGAATGGTTCGCCGAAGAGGGTAAGCGCATCTACGGCGACACCATTCCGGGCCACCAGCCGGACAAGCGTCTGCTGGTCCTGCGCCAGCCCGTCGGCGTGGTCGCGGCCATCACGCCCTGGAACTTCCCGAACGCGATGATCACGCGCAAGGTCGGCCCGGCGCTGGCCGCCGGCTGCGCCGTGGTGGTCAAGCCCGCGGACCTGACGCCGCTGTCGGCCACGGCGCTGTGCGTGTTGGCCGAGAAGGCGGGCATCCCCAAGGGCGTGCTGAACGTCGTCACCGGCACCGACGCGCCGGCCATCGGCAAGCTTCTGTGCGAGAGCGAGGCCGTGGCCAAGCTCACCTTCACCGGCTCGACCGAGGTGGGCCGCATCCTGATGCGCCAGTCGGCCGGCACGGTGAAGAAGCTGTCGCTCGAGCTCGGCGGCAACGCGCCCTTCCTGGTGTTCGACGACGCGGACCTGGACGCCGCGGTCGAGGGCGCGATCCTCTGCAAGTTTCGCAACGCCGGGCAGACCTGCGTCTGCGCCAACCGCATCTACGTGCAGGCGGGCGTGTACGACGCGTTCGCGGCCAAGCTGAAGGCGGCGATCGAGGCGCTGCGCGTGGGCGATGGCTTCGCCGAGGGCACGACCATCGGCCCGCTGATCGAGCCCGCGGCCGTCGACAAGGTCGAGCGCCACGTCGCCGACGCCACCGCCCGGGGCGCCGAGGTGGCGCTGGGCGGTTCGCGCCACGGCGCGGGGCCGCTGTTCTTCGAGCCCACGCTCCTGACCGGCGTGCCCGCGGATGCGCTGGTCAGCCGCGAGGAGACCTTCGGCCCCGTCGCCCCCCTCATCAAGTTCGAGACCGAGGACGAGGGCGTGGCGCTCGCCAACGCCACGATCTTCGGGCTGGCGTCGTACTTCTACGCCCGGGACCTGGGCCGTGTGTGGCGCGTGGGCGAGGCGCTGGAGAGCGGGATCGTCGGCGTGAACACCGGGATCATCTCGACCGAGGTGGCCCCCTTCGGCGGCGTCAAGCAATCCGGCCTCGGCCGCGAGGGCTCGAAGTACGGGCTCGAGGAGTACCTAGAGATGAAATACATGTGCCTCGGCATCTGAGCGACGGCGCTCGGTCGGCCCGGTGGCGCCCGGTGGCGCTGCACGCACCCTGCGCGAAAGCATCACGCCTGAGTCGGTCTGGGGTGCCTTCGCCGGGCTATTGGAGGGCGCTTCGAAGGCGCTCAAAGGGGGGCTGAGAGAAGCCGCGAGGGCTTCTCAACCAGCGTTCTGCGGGTGGTTGGGCGCCGCAAAGAAAGGGGGGGGGGGGCCCCCCCC
>JBCCMW010000259.1:0-6208 GCA_039026175.1 Pseudomonadota bacterium | reverse complement strand
TGCCGCCCGATCCGGCCGACCGCCAGACCGGTTTCCCGCCCCGCCCCGCGCCGGCTGCGCGAACACCGGCCGCGCCGGCGCCCGCAGGGCCAAAACCGGCCGCGCCGGCGACCGCGACACCGGCCGCCGCGGCCACCGGGGCTGCGGCGGAAAACGGCGCTGGTCCGGCGGCTTCGGCAGACCATTTCATACCGTGAGTAGCAGGCGCGAGGGCGACGGCGACGTCCTGTTATGGCACGATGCGTTTGGGTGCGCGGACAAGGGTGGGTCCGCGGCCAAAGCCGTGCTGGCTGAGACGAAGGGTGGGGGGCTGAACGGCCACCCGGGGTGACCCAGGGGAGACGACCTGATGACGACCTTCCGTATCGCCGCGGTCGCGGCGCTTGCGCTGGCGGCGGCCGGCTGCACCGAATCCCTGTCCGAGCGCGAGGACCCGCTGGCCCAGGACATCATCGACGAGGCGCAGCTCTCGGCGTTGCTGCTGACCTCGGGCGACCCGCAGGTCGCGGTCAGCTACTTCGAGACCGCGCTCGCCCGCGAGCCGGAGCGGGCCGACTTCCGCCGCGGTCTGGCCCAGGCCTATGTCCGCGCCGGGCGCTTTCCGGAGGCCGCGCGCGTCTATGACGAGCTCGACACGCTGGGCCAGGCGACCGCCGAGGATCGGCTGGAATACGCCTATGTCGCAGTGCGCCTCGGCAAGTGGGAGGAGGCCGAGCGTGTGGCCGCCGGTCTGCCCGCCGGACTGACCACCTCGCGCCGCTACGTGATGGACGCGATGCTTGCCGACCATGCCAAGGACTGGGACCGTGCCGACCAGGCCTATGCCCAGGCCGAGGGGCTGGCCCCCAACCCGGCCGAGGTGCTCAACAACTGGGGCGTCAGCCTGATGTCGCGGGGCGAGCTGACCCGCGCCGAGGCGGTGCTCGAGCGCGCGGTCAGCTTCGACAGCACCGTGTTCAGCGCCAAGAACAATCTCGCCATCAGCCGGGGCCTGCGCGGCGACTATCGCCTGCCGCTGGTGCCGCTAACGGCCGAGGAGCGGGCCGTGATTACCCACAATCTGGGTCTGATCGCGCTCCGCCAGGGCGACGTGCGGCGCGCGCGCGGCCTGTTCGCCACGGCGGTCGAGACGCATCCGCGGTACTATCCGGCGGCGGCCGACAAGCTGGCGCAGCTGGACAACACGCTGCGCTGAGGTCCGGCCGATGCTGATGGACCCCACGATGCTGGCCATCGCGGCGGCGGGCCTGTGCCCGCTCTGCCTGTACATCATCTACAGCGACGTAATGACCATGCGCATCCCGAACACGGCGCTGCTGTTGATGGTCGCGATCTTCCTGCCCACGGGCTATTTGGGCCTGCCGACCGAGATCTTCCTGTACCGCCTGCTGTATACCGTGATCGCCTTCTTCGTGGGCTACGGCATCTATGAGATCGTCACCCGCGTCGGCATCCCCATCGGTTCGGGCGATCTCAAGATGATCATCGCGTCGGTGCCTTGGCTGCCGATCGAGTACTTCCCGCTCTACGCCTATCTCATGATCCCATCGGTGATCGTCTCGATCAGCGCGATCATGCTGGTGCGCTGGGCCCTGCGCGGTAAGACCGAGATCGAGTGGATCGAGGACCCCGAGGTGCGCACGCGCAAGCTGCGGGTGCCCGCAGGCACCGTGCTGGGGCTCAATATGATCCTGTTTCTGGGCATCATCCTCTCGGGCGCGCTCGAGCGGGTCTAGCCGCGGTCGCGTGCGGGCCGCTCAGGCGCGCGCGCCGTCCCAGGCCCGCCACGTAGGGTCGGCCAGAAACCGATCCGGCACGTCGGTGAACAGCGCGTCCAGGCCCGCCTCCACCAACCCCGCCACCGCGGTCGGGTCGTTGACCGTAAAGCAGCGCACCGCCAGCCCTGCCGCGGCGATCTCGGCCACCGCCGCAGGGTCCAGATCGCGCGCCCGGGCGTGGATCGCCTCGGCGCCCAGCGTCTGCGCCTTGGCGCGCCAGTCGCTCGGCCGGGTGTAGATCGGCGCCACCGGCAGGTGTGTCGCCAGCGCGCGCAGGGTGGCCAGTGCCGCGTGATCGAAGCTCGACACCGTCACCCGGCCCGCCAGCGCCGGCCGAGCCGCCAGCGCCGCCACCGCGGCCGCGGCCAGCGGCGCCGGGTCCGCCCCGTGCGGCTTCAGTTCCAGGTTTACCGCCAGATCCAGCGTGCCCACGGTGTCGAGTGCGATCTCCAGCGTCGGGATCCGCTCGCCGGCGAACGCCGGGTCGAACCAGCCCCCGGCGTCGATCCCGGCCAGGTCCTGGACACCGATGCTCCTCAGCGGGCCGCTGCGGTCGGTGCAGCGGTCCAGCGTCGCGTCGTGGTGCAGCACCGCCGTGCCGTCGCCCAACAGCGCGACGTCCAGCTCGACCCAGCGCACGCCCATCGCCGCCGCCCGCGCGATCGCCGGCACCGTGTTCTCGGGCGCCGCGGCCGAGGCGCCGCGGTGCGCCACGATGCCCAGCGGACGGGTGGGGCGCGGTACGGTCATGGCGGCCTCCTGCCGGTCGTGGGCGGCGCGCCACCGCGCCCGAAGGGCCCGGAACCACCCAGCGCCGAAGGCGCTTCCGCCCCGGTCGCCCATCCGGCGAGGTTGCAGAGCGGCGCGCTCCCGTGCTTTGCCATGCCCGGCGCCCCGGCGCCACCGCCCACACGCCGCGGGAGCGCGACGGGCGATCAGGCCGCAGGAGCGCGGCAGGCGATACCGCCGCGGATGCGCGGCAGGCGATACCGCCGCGGGAGCGCGGCAGGCAATACCGCCGACGAGGGAGACGATGCGCCGGTTCATCCTGTTCCTGCCGCTGGTGCTCCTGCTCTCGGTGCTGCTGCGCTGGGGCGCGGGCAAGGCGGTCGAGCCGCTGGAGACGCATCTCTTCGGCCAGGCCCGTGCGATCGCTGCCGTGCAGGGCGCCGACTGGGCCCGTTTCGGCGTCGACGGCCTGCGCCTGGCGGTCGCCGGCGATGCCCCGGACGAAAGCGCCCGCGCCGTCCTCATCGGCACGCTCGACCGCGCGCTGCCGCTGGTCGCGGTCCGCGACCGCACGGCGCTCGACGCGCGCGCCGACCGCATGCCGCCGCTGCGCGTCGACCTGATGCGCAGCGCCGACGGCATCACCCTCACCGGCCGCTTTCCCAGCGCGGCCGACCGGGCCGAGCTGATCGGCGCGCTCGGCCGCGCCCTGCCGGGCGTCGCGCTGCAGGATCTGAGCGGCCTCGACGCCGGCACCCCCTCGGCGGCGGTCGGTGCCGAGTACGCCGTCGCCGTCGCCGTCGCCGAACGTCTGCCGCGCGCCTTCGTCCGGATCGAGCCCGCGCGCCTGCGCGTCGAGGCGGTGTTGGCCAGCGAGGGTCAGCGCGCCCGGGTCGAGGCGGCGCTCACCGCGCTGGCCGGCCCGGCGCTGGCGCTCGACCTCGCGCTCGAGGTCCCGCGCCGACCCCTTGTTCCGTTCCGCCTCGTGCTCCAGCGCCGCCCCGGCGCGCCGCCCCGGCTTACCCGCTGTGCTGCGCGCAGCGCGGTCGAGGCCGAGGCCATCGCCGCCGCCCTCCGCGCCGCCGGCCAGCCCGCACCGATGCGCTGCAGCGTCGGCACCGGCGGCCCGGCATTCGACTGGGCCGCGGCGGCCGAGGCGGGAATCCAGGCGCTGGCCGCACTGCCGGCCGGCGCGTTCGAGCTGTCGGGCAGCGTCGCGCGCCTGACGGCGGCCTCGCCCACCACCGAACAGGCGTTCGAGACGGCACTCGCCACGCTCGCTCTCCGCCTGCCGGCCGCCGCGATCCTGGACGCCGAACTGGCCGCGCCTCCGCCAGCGGCCGCCGGCGGCGCGCGGCGCTGGCTCGACGTGCAGCGCGACGACCGCGGCATGGTGCTGGCCGGCCGGCTGGAGGGTGCGGTCGAGACCGCGGCGCTGGCCGACGTCGCCGCCGCCGGGCTCGGCCGCGACCGGGTCGATGTCGCCAACCTGCTGGCCCTCGCCCCCGGCGTTGCGCCGGCCGAACGCCCGGTCCGGTTCCAGGAGGCCGCGCTCGCGGTGCTGTCGGCGCTGATGGCGCCCGGCATCGAGGGGCGCGCCGCCCTCGGCGCCGAGCGTCTGCGTCTGCGTCTGGTGGCGCGCGACGGTGCGCAGGCCGTGGCGGTCTACCGGCGCCTGGCCGCCGCGCTGCCCCCCGGGCTGCGGCTCGACAGCCAGATCGTCGTCGACCTGCCGGGCGCCGTCGCGGCCGTCCCGCTGCCGCCGGCCGCCTGTGCGGCCGCGCTCAACCGCGTGGTCGCCCGCCGTCCGATCAGCTTCGACCCGGGCTCGACGCGGATCGACGACGCCGGACAGGCCGTGGTCGGCGCGCTGGGCGCGGTGCTGCTGCGCTGCGAGGCGGCCGAGATGGAGATCGGTGGCCACACCGATAACCAGGGCCGCGCCAGCATGAACCTGCGGCTGAGCCGCGCGCGGGCCGAGGCGGTGCGCGATGCGCTAGGCGCCGCCCTGCCCGATGGCGGGCCCGTCCGCTTTTATGCCCGCGGCTATGGCGAGGAGGCACCGATCGCCAGCAACGCGACCGAAGCCGGCCGCGCCCGCAACCGCCGCATCGCCTTCCGCGCCGACACCGCCGCATCGGGCGGGGTGACGCAATGATCGCCGCACGCCGACCGGTCGGGGTCGCGTCATGAGCGCGTCATGAGCGGGGCGATGACGCTGGAGTTGGCGATCACCGCAGTGCTGGCGCTGGCGGTCCTGGCCGGCTGGCTGCTGCACGCGTTCTGGTCCTGGCTCGGTCGGGCGCGGGACTCCCAGCCCGGCGGGGGGGCCGATCCCGCCGCACTGGCAGCCGCGCACGAGACCTTGCGCCAGATGGACGTCGAGCGCGCCGCCCTGCAGGCCCGCGCCGAAGCCGCCGAGGCCGAGCTCGAGGCGCTGACCGAGGCGCTGGCCGCCGCCACCGGTGCGGCCCTGGAGCCGCAGCCCCCGGTGGCAGAGCCTGCAGCGCCGGTCCCGTCCTTGGACGGGCATGACAAGGGGGAAGCGGGCCGCTAAAGCACCTGCGACACTGCGGGGGTGCCGCGCCTCGCTGCCATGGGACGCGCTGGATGGACGACGAAAACGACGACGAACACGACGACGAGCCGCCGCAGACAACGCTGGAAGAGCACGAGGCGACCTTCAACGCCTTCATCAAAGGTTGCGTGATCATCGGCGTGCTGTCGGTAGTGGTGCTGATCTTCCTGGCTATCGTGGGGACGTGATGTATCTCGCCCCGCGACGGCAGCGACCGGGCGGGGCAAGACGGCCGTGCGTCCACACCGCAGCCGGCCCGATCGTCCGATCGGCGCGCCGGACAGCCAGACTGAGACGGCCCTGGAGATAGGGGGATAGAGAGACCGATGAAGATCGCCATCGTGAAGGAGACCCGCGCGCACGAATCGCGCGTCGCCGCCGTGCCCGAGACGGTGAAAAAGTTCATTGGTCTCGGTAACGAGGTCGCGGTCGAGACCGGGGCGGGCATGGAATCCGACGTCACCGACGAGGCGTATCAGAAGGCCGGCGCCAGCATCGCGCCCGACTTCGGCGCTGCGGTCTCGGGCGCCGACGTCGTGCTCAAGATCCAGCGCCCGACCGAGGAGGAGCTGGGCCAGCTCGCCAAGGGCCAGGTGCTGTGCTGCTCGATGGCGCCCTACGCCGACCGCGAGATCCTGGATGCCTGCGCCGCCAAGGGCATCGACGCCTTCGCCATGGAGTTGATGCCCCGCATCACCCGCGCGCAGTCGATGGACATCCTGTCCAGCCAGTCGAACCTGGCGGGCTACAAGGCGGTGCTCGAGGCGGCCAACCGCTTCTCCAAGGGCATGCCGCAGATGATGACGGCTGCTGGCACCATCGCGCCGGCCAAGGTGTTCATCATGGGCGTCGGCGTGGCGGGCCTGCAGGCCATCGCCACCGCGCGACGCCTGGGCGCCGTCGTCACTGCCACCGATGTGCGCCCTGCCACCAAGGAGCAGGTGCAATCGCTGGGCGCCAAGTTCATCGCGGTCGAGAACGAGGAGTTCCAGCAGGCCCAGGACGCCGGCGGCTATGCCAAGGAGATGTCGGACGACTACAAAAAGCAGCAGGCCGCGCTGGTCGCCGACCATATCGCCAAGCAGGACATCGTCATCACCACCGCGCTGATCCCCGGACGCGC
>JBCCMW010000258.1:0-6210 GCA_039026175.1 Pseudomonadota bacterium | reverse complement strand
GCAGGGTGTCGGCCGCTTCCGGCCGCGCAGGGTGCCGGCCGCTTCCGGCCGCACAGGGTGTCGGCCGCTTCCGGCCGCACAGGGTGTCGGCCGCTTCCGGCCGCGGGGCGTCGGCCGCGGCGAGGGCGTTGCGCCCCTACCGCGGCGGGCGTGTTGCGGACGCGATGCGGGCGCGATCAGCCCGCGCGTTCCATCGCTACGGCGATGCCCTGGCCGCCGCCGATGCACATGGTCACCAGCCCCCGCTTGCCGCCCGTGCGCTCGAGCTCGGCCAGGCACTTCAGCACCAGGATCGCGCCGGTCGCACCGATGGGATGGCCCAGCGCGATGGCCCCGCCGTTGGGGTTCACCTTGGCCGTATCCAGCCCCAGCCCGCGGTTGACGGCACAGGCCTGGGCGGCAAACGCCTCGTTGCTCTCGATCACGTCGAAATCGGCGGCGGTCAGCCCGATGCGCTCCAGCAGCTTGCTGACCGCAGGAATGGGGCCGAGGCCCATCACCTCGGGCCGCACGCCCGCATGGGCATAGCCCAGCACCCGGGCGCGGACCTTCTTGTTCTCGGCCGCCGCGGTCTCGGCATCGGCCAGCAGCATCGCGGCCGCCCCGTCGTTGATGCCCGAGGCGTTGCCCGCGGTCACCGTGCCGTCCTTCTTGAACGCCGGGCGCAGCTTGGCCAGCACGTCGGGCGTGGTGTCGGGCTTGGGATGCTCGTCGGTGTCGAACAGGATCTCGCCCTTGCGGGTCTTGATGGCGACGGGCGCGATCTGGTCGGCAAACCGCTTCTCGGCAATCGCCACGCCCGCGCGCTGCTGGCTGGTCAGCGCAAAGGCGTCCTGGTCCTCGCGGCTGATCTGGTGCTCGGCGGCCACGTTCTCGGCCGTCACGCCCATGTGGCCGGTGCCGAACGGGCAGCTGAGCGCGCCGATCATCATGTCGACCATGCCCGCGTCGCCCATCTTCTGGCCGGTGCGCATCTGCATGGCGTGGGGGCTGCGCGACATCGCCTCGGCCCCGCCGGCCAGCGCATAGTCGGCATCGCCGAGCGCGATGGCCTGGATCGCCGAGACCATCGCCTGCGCGCCTGAGCCGCACAGCCGGTTGACGTTCATCGCGGGCGTCGTGTCGGGGATGCCGCTCTCGATACAGGCGACGCGCGAGAGATACATGTCGCGCGGCTCGGTGTTGATCACGTGGCCGAAGACGGCGTGGCCTACCCGGTCGGGTGCGACGTCGGCGCGCTCGAGCGCGGCCTTGGTCACGTGGACGGCGGTGGCGGTGGGGGCCATGCTCGAAAGCGTGCCCAGAAAGGTGCCGATAGGGGTGCGCGCCCCGTCCAGGATCACCACGTCGCGTGCCATTAAGGCTCCTCCCGTTTCTGGAATCTCATTCCGTTTCAGCACGATTTCCCGGCGCGCGCTAGGCGTCCTTGGTGTCGGCCAGTGCGCTCGGGCCCAGTGCGCTCCGGCCCAGTGCGCTCCGGCCCAGTGCGCTCCGGCCCAGTGCGCTCCGGCCCAGTGCGCTCCGGCCCAGTGCGCTCGGGCCCAGTGCGCTCGGGCCCAGTGCGCTCGGGCCCAGCGCGCTCGGGCCCAGCGCGCTCAGGGCCAGCGCGCTCAGGGCCAGTGCGCTCAGGCCAGGGGCGACCCAGGTGCCGTGGGTGCGGCCGACAGCGCCATCGCCAGACCCGCCGTCACGACCAGAGCGCCCAGCGCCTCCTGGGCGAGCGGTACCTCGCCGGCCAGCGGCATACCCATCGCTAGCGCGATCACCGGCACGGCCGCACCGAACATCGCGCCGCGCGCAGCACCCAGCCGCGCGACTGCCGCGCCAAAGGCCGCCAGCGCCAGGATCCCGGCCAGCACGCCCTGCACGACAACCTGTACCGCCAGCGCGGCGGGCGGCAGCGCCGCGATCCGGTCCACGCTGTCGAGCGCGAAGAACGCGGGCACCGCCACCAGCGCCGAGACGATCGAGAGCGCCGCCGTCGCCTCGAGCCCGGGCAGGCGCCAGAGCCTGAGCAGCACCGTAAAGACCGACCACATGAGCCCTGCGCCGACGAACATCAGATCGCCGATCCAGGCCTGCGGTCCGGTCGCGCCCCCGCGCGCGGCCGCGATCAGCGCCAGACCCGCCAGCACCAGCGCCGCACCCCAGAGCCTGCGCGCGCCCGCCCGCTCGCCCAGCACCACGACCGAGAGCGCGATGCCGACCAGCGTGACGGTCGCGGGCTGCAGCACCGCCCCGTGCGAGAGCGGCGCGAAATGGTAGCCGCCGCTGCCCAGCATGATGAAACCCGGTCCCACGCACACGGCCAGCGCCGCGCCCCGCCGCCAGCCGATACCGCCCAGGCCCAGAAGCGCCGCGCGACCGCGCCAGCCCAACCAAGCGGCCATCAGCGTGCCCGCGACGCCGATGCGCAGCAGCACGATGTCCTGTGCCTGGAGCCCGGCAACGACGCCCGCGCGGGCATAGACAAAGTAGCTGGCCCACATGGCCGCGGCGGCAAAGCCCAGCGCCAGCCCTTCGGCAACGCGGCGGTCGGTAGCGGCGGGCAGCATGGGCAGGGTCCGAGACGGGGCCGGGCTCCGCACTGTGGCAGCCGCCCTGCCGGCGCGCCACCCGCCCCCAGCGCCGCAGCCGGGCGGACGGGCGCCACAGCCGGGACCCGGGACCGCCGCCACGGAGCGAACCGCCGCAACGGACGCTGCGGGCCGAAACGCAGACCGCCCCGCGCACAGGGCACGGGGCGGTCGCGATGTCACCGGGTCGACTTGGCAGCCCGGCGGATCGTGCGCGGTGCCCCGGGAAGGCTCCCGGGGCGACCCCGGATCAGCCGTCGATGCCGATCTCGCGCACCCACACCTCGACGCGGCGGTTGGCGAAGCGGCCCGCGAAGCTGTCGTTGCAGCCCACCGGGGTCAGCTCGCCGTAACCCTGCACCAGCACCGGCGAGCGGGACAGCGCGCCCTCGCCGATCATGGTGACGATCTCGTCGCGCACGCCGGCGGCGCGGCGCAGGCCGAGCTGACGGTTGAGGTCGAACTGGCCGATCGAGTCGGTGAAGCCGGCGAGGATGATCTCGCGGCCCACGAACTCGCCCGCGGCGATGGCGTCGGCCAGACGGCGGACCTCGGCCAGCGAGCGCGGATCCAGGCGCGACGAGCCCGGCGTGAAGCGGAACGCGACCGACATGCGCTCGGCGTCGCGCAGCTCACCCAGCATCTGCTGCATCAGACCCAGCGAGAACTCGTCCTCGGCCGTCATCGTGTAGATGATGCGCTCTCCCTCTTCCGCCAGACCGCGGGTCTCGGGGGTCAGCGAGATGAAGCCGGCCTCCTCGATCAGCGGCTGCGCGTCCGGCGACAGCGCGAAGTTCACCAGATCCTCGGCGTGCTTGGTGTCGTCGTTCGGGTTCGAGTAGAGGTACAGACGACGCGACAGCGGATACTCCTCGGTCTTCATCGAGAAGGTCGTCGCGGTCGACACCAGGCCACAATCCAGGCGCAGCGCCAGGGTCTTGGCGGCACGCTGATAGGCGAGGCCGGTGAAGCCGATGCCGGCCAGGTCGTTCGCCACGCTGTCCGACAGCAGCGCGTTGTCCTCGAACAGCTCGGCGCCCGGCGCGATCTGCAGACCCGCGGGACGCAGCACCAGGCTCTCGAACGTGTCGAACGTGCCCGACGCCCGGTCGCGCGAGTACACGTTGATGTCCAGATCCAGACCGCCGACCTCGGACCAGTTGGTGATCTCACCGCCGAAGATGTCGGCGATGTCCAGCATCGACAGCGCACGGATCGGGTTGTCCGGGTGCGTGATGACGATCAGCCCGTCCAGCGCCAGCACGTGCTCGTTAGGCGTGTCGCGCAGGTCCAACATGCCGGCGGCAGCCAAGGTCTCGGCGTCGCTGTCGCGCATGGCGCGGGCCGACATGCCGATGGCGGCCTGCCCGGTGGCGATGCCCTGGAACGACCCGGTCGAGCCGTTCGCCTTGAGGTCGATCGCCGCCATCTCGCGGCCATCGGGGTGCACGATGCGCAGCGTGCTCTCGTTGTTGTTGGCCGACAGCTCGCGCTCGAAGTCGGCGTCCAGTGAGAACGCGTAGCCCTCGATCAGCGCCGGCATCAGCTGGTCGCCGATGGTGTTCGAGCCGAACACGCCGAACTCGGCGCCGAACAGCTCGTCGACCGGGCACCCTGCACCCTCGCAGGTCACCTGGCCGGCATCGATCGCCAGCGTGCCGAGGCTGGTGCGCAGCCGGTAGCTGGAGCCGTCGAACTCGACCAGCTGGCCGGTCAGCGCCGTCGCGCCGTCCAGCGAACGCAGCGTGACCGTCGACTCCTGGGCAGAAGCCGGGCCGGCTAGGGCGAAAGGAGCCGCCAGAGCGGCCGCAAGTACGGCGTGGCGCCGCTTAGCGTCGGTGAGCATCATGTTCCCCTCGTCTCACGCTCTCCAAACACGGCGCCCCTCAGCGCCGCAACCGACCCGCAGCGCACTTCAGCGCTGCGAGATGATGATGTCGCGCACGGCCGCCCCGATCAGCGTGTCCGCGTTGCCAACGTCATCGCATGCCACAGGCGCCAGGCGCCCCGGGTTGGGCCGCTCTTCGCGCCCGCGCGAGGCACGCAGCACCTCGAACGCCGGGCGGGCGAAGGCGCCCGTGCCACACGCCGCCGGCAGACGGTCCACGTCGCGGCTTGCGAAATCCAGATACATGCGCACCACGCCGGTCGTCCCGCCGCGCCGCACGAAGTGGGTGTAGACCTGCAGGGTCTGGCCCACGCCTTCGACCGGCTTCATCGTGGTCAGATAGCCGCCGCCGCGCCGGCGCACCGCACGGAAGTCGCGCGGGTTGCCGGGGTGCACGTGGGCGTCGCCGCCCACCTCGGCGCCGAACTCCAGCGCGTGCAGGTTCAGCGAGACCGGGTCGTCGTAGGCGACCGCCACGCGCTCGATCCGGTCGACGCCCTGGAACGGCGCGTCGAAGGACACGACCTCGCCGTCGTCGAAGGCCAGCTCCACCTCGGTCGAGGTCGCAAAGCCGTACATGGTGGCCACGGCCTGGCCGCCGCGGTCGATTTTCACGCCCACCGTGATGCCGTGATAGGTGACCGTGGCCACCGTGTCGGCGTGGCAGGGCGAGGCGATGATCACGTCGGTCTCGCCGGCCGAGCGCAGGTCGAGCGTCACCGAGGGCGGCACGACGCAGGCCAGATCCTGCGACGGCAGGCTCGCCATCTCAAAGCTCTCGGGCGCCTCGCCGGTCTCCTGCGCAGCGCCGGGTCCCTGGCCGAGCGGCCCGGTCGGCGCGGCGCCAGGCGCAGCACCGGGCGCTCCACCGGGCGTGCCGCCGATCCCCGACGGCAGGGCCGCGGAGCGGAAGCTGTCCGCGCCCTCGCGCGAGGGCGGCATGGCCAACATCGCCGGGCCGCGGGTGTCGAGCATCGGCACCGCGCTCATCTGCTCGCGCATCGCCATGATATCGCCCAGGCCGGCCGAGGGCTCGGCAAACACCACCTGCTCGCCGCCGGTCTCGGCGATGGTGTCGAGACCCGAGCGCTCGCCGATGGTCTCTAGACCCGAAACCTCCAGCGCCGAGGACTCCTGCGCAACCGGCGCGGCCGACTGCGTGGGAACCTGGATCTGGGCGAGCGCGATCGAGGGCGTGGCCCCGCGCGTATCGATGCCACCGGGCGCTACCGTAGCGGGCCCGGCGGCGGGCGAGGAACTCTGATCGACCGTGGCGGCTATCGCGGCGGGCATCGGCGCCTGGGCACTGCGCAGGATCGACGACGGCGCGGCCGGCGCCACCGGCTCGGGCGCGGCCGCGCCACCGGGCAGCGACGGGGCGGCCGGGCTGCCGGAGGACGGGCGCGAGGGCGCGGGTGCACCCGGCTGCGAGGGTGCCGACGCGACCGCCGTGCCGCCGAAGCCCGAACCGGGCGCCGACGGGCTGGACGGCGCCGACGGGGCGCCCAGCGACGGTGTGCTCGGCGCCGACGGGCTGGCGAGGCCGGGCAGCGAGGGCGCGCCGATGGACGGCGCCGACGGGGCGCTGAGGCCCGCGAGCGCACCGGGCGCGGCAGGCGCGCTGGGGCCGCCGACCGACGGCGCGCCGGCGCTACTGGTGCCGATCCCGGCGATGGCGGCCGGCAACGCGGGCGCCTGGCCGCCGCGCGGGCGGCTGGCGCTGGCCACGGCCGACGGTGCCGCAGG
>JBCCMW010000257.1:0-6211 GCA_039026175.1 Pseudomonadota bacterium | reverse complement strand
GGTCCGGGTCCTTCGGACCCGACGGGCCGACGGGCAACGGGGACGCGCAGCACGGAGGGGCGATGATTATCCTGTATAGCGAGGCGCACCGTCAGCGCGACGCCCGCACCGAGCTCCACGGCGGCATGCTCGTGCCCCCGTTCGAGCGCCCCGAGCGCATGGACATGATCCTCGCCGCGATGGCCGGCCGGGCGCTGCCCGCGCCTGTGCCCCCCGAACCGCAGCCCTGGGCGCGGATCGCCGCCGTGCACGCGGCCGACTATCTGACGTTCCTTGAGGGTGCCTGGGACGCCTGGGCGGGCGCCGGCAACCGAGGCGAGGCGATGCCCACCGTCTGGCCCTCGCGCCGCATGGCGCGCGCCGTCGTGCCCGAGGACATCGAAGGCCGGCTCGGCTGGTACGCGCTGGCCGGCGAGACCGCGATCAGCCCCGGCACCTGGGCGGCTGCCCGCGCCGCCGCCGACGTCGCCCTGACCGGCGCGGCACGGCTTGCCTCCGGCGCGCGCGCGGCCTTTGCGCTGACCCGCCCGCCGGGGCACCATGCGGCGCAGGACATGTACGGCGGCTACTGTTTTCTCAACAACGCCGCCCTTGCCGCCCAGGCGCTGCGCGACGATGGGGCCGCCCGCGTCGCGGTGCTGGACGTCGACTTTCACCACGGCAACGGCACCCAGGCGATCTTCTACGACCGCGCCGACGTGTTCTTCGCCTCGCTGCACGGCGACCCGCTGCACGCCTTTCCGCACTTTCTGGGCGGGGCCGAGGAGACGGGCCGGGGGCCGGGCGAGGGCGCCAACGTCAACTACCCGCTGCCCCGCGGCACCGGCTGGGCGGTCTGGGCCGAAGCGCTGGAGGACGCGCTTGCCCGCATCGCCCGCCACGGTGCCGAGGCGCTGGTCGTCTCGCTCGGCGTCGACACCTACACGCACGACCCAATCGGCTTCTTCGCCCTGGACGGTCCCGATTTCACAACGCTCGGCCGACGCCTCGGCCGCGTCGGCGTGCCCGTGCTTTTTGTCATGGAGGGCGGCTATGCCATCGACGCTATCGGAGAGAACGTCGCCAACGTGCTGGAGGGCTATGCCGAGGTGGCGCCCAGGTGACAGACCCTCGGCCGCCGGAGCGCTTGTCCGGCACCGGCACGCACACACGTCTAGGCAGCGCGCCGAACAGCCGCTAGCACTCGGCAGTCGAGCGGCCGCGGAGACCACCGAGAGCGATGTTTCGCCGTCCCCTACCTGCCGGCCGACGACTGTCGGGTCCGGGTTCGGGCCCATGTCCAGGCCCGAACCCGGACGCACAGGCGCGGCCCCGGCCGTCCGGTCGTGGGCTCTGGCGCCGGTCCGTGCGACGCTGTTGGCGCCCGGGCTGGCGCCCGGGCTGGCGCTTTGGCCTGCTGCTGGTCGTGGCGCTCGGCGCTGCCGGATGCGCCAGCCAGGATTTCGACGAGCCCACAGCCTTTGAGCCGCCCGAGACGACGGTGATCTACACGCCGGCCGTCGAGGGCGCGCCGAGCGAGGCGATCCAGGCGCTGATGGAGGAGAGCCTGGCGATCTTCCGCCGCGCCGAGGACGGGGCGCAGAGCCTCGCCTTCCTGCGTCGCCGCGCCGAGGGCGACATCCCCACCGCCCAGCGCATCCTCCGCTCGTTCGGCTATTTTCGGCCCGCCATCGATGTGCGGGTCCAGGACGCGGCGCCACCGCCGGACGACGATGCCGCGCAGGCCCCGCCCACGCCCGGGGCCGACGACGAAGACGAGGCCGCCGTCACCCAGGCGACCGCGACGCTGCTGATCGACCCGGGCCCGGTCTTCGCGCTGGCCGCGCACCGGTTCGTGCTGGACGGCTTCGCGCCGGGGCCGCAGCCCAGCCTGGGCCCGGCCGAGGCGTATGGCTCGCCCGTCGGCAGCGACGCGCAGGCAGCGCCCATCCTGGCGGCCGAGGGCCAGGCGCTGGCCGACATCCGCCGCCAGGGTTTTTTCTATGCCGCCAACGTCGGGCGCGACGCGGTGGCCGATCTGCAAGCCTCGTCGCTGGAGGTTGAAACCGCCTTCGACACCGGGCGGCGCTATCGCTTTGGCCCCGTCTCGATCGCCGGCGCACCGAATGTCGAGACCGCGTATCTGCTTACCTATCTGCCATGGCAGGAGGGCGATATCGTCGATCCGGCCAAGCTGGGCGCGTACCAGCGCGCGCTCCTGGGCACGGGGCTGTTCCGCTCGGGCTTCGTCACCCTGCCCGAGACGCCGCCCGACAGCGAGATCGCCCCCGTCGAGGTCGAGCTCCAGGAGGCGCCGTTTCGCACGGTGCAGTTCGGCCTGCGCTTCTCGACCGACGAGGGCCCGGGCGCCCGGGCCGAGTACGAGCACCGCAACCTGTTCGGCGCCAACGAGCAGCTCACCCTGACGCTGGACGTGGCGTTAGAAGAGCAGGTCGCGGCGGCCGAGTACCGAAAGCCGCAGTATCTGCGCCCCGGCCAGGAACTGGTGGCGGGGCTCGAGCTGCGCCGCGTGGACGACGACGCGTTCGAGGAATTGGGCACCACGGCGACGGTCGGTCTGCGCCGCAGGCTCGGCCCGCGCTGGACGGTGGGCGCCGGGCTGCTCGCCGAAGCCAGCGTGATCGACGACGAGGGCGACGAGGCGACCGCGATCCTAGCCGGCGTCCCGGTCTTCGCCGCCTACGACAGCACCGCCAGCCTGTTGAACCCCACCGACGGCGAACGGCTGCTGGTCGAACTCGCCCCGTTTGCCGGCTCGTTCGACAGCGAGCCGACGGTTTTTGGCGTGATCGACACGCGCGCCAGCGCCTACCGCCCGCTGGACGAGAACGCGCGTTGGGTGATCGCGGTGCGCGGGCGGATCGGCGTGATCGCCTCGGGCGATTTCGACGATATCCCCGCGACGCGGCGGCTCTATTCGGGCGGCTCGGGCTCGGTGCGCGGCTTTGCCGAGGACTTTATCGGCGAACTGGACGACCAGAACGACCCGGTCGGCGGGCGCTCGGCGCTAGAGGCGGGTGTCGAGCTGCGCTACCCGATCGTCGGCGATCTGGGCGGTGTGGTTTTCGTCGAGGCAGGCTCGGTGTCCGAGGCGATCTTTCCCGACTTCGACCAGGGCGTGCAGGTGGGCGCCGGTGCCGGCATCCGGTACTATTCGCCCGTGGGTCCGATCCGCTTGGACGTGGCGGTGCCGGTGAACGGGCGAGACGCCGACGACGACTTCCAGCTCTTTATCTCGATCGGGCAGGCATTCTGATGGGCCGGTCGACGCGCCGAGGGAGGCAGACGATGCGCCGGCTGCTGCTGATCACCGCCCTGCTGCTGCTGGCCGCCCCGCCGGCGCTGGCGCAGCTGTCGTTCCTTGGGCTGCAGAACAATCTGGTGCAGTTCGTGCTGGATCAGATCAGCGTGCCCGGCGAGTTCGAGGTGACGGCCGAGGCGGTCGAGGAGGCCGACGACGGCGCGACCGAGCTGGTGGGTCTGGCCGTGGCCGACGCCGACGGGGTGTGGCTGCGCGTCGGGCGCATCTCGCTGGACTGGGATGCCTCCGCGATCCTGGGCGGCACGCTGCAGATCAACCGGCTTGCGGCCGAGGATGTCGAGTACACGCGCGCGCCCGGCGCCTCGGTCGAGGTCAAGGACGACGCCGACATCGCCGAGGACGAGGACCAGGGCGGGGCGTTCGACTGGCCCCGCGCGCCGCTGACGCTGATCGTCGAGGAGATGCGGCTCGACCGCGTGACGATCGGGCCCGGCGCCGTGGCCGAGCAGGGCTTCAGCTTCGATGCGCTGGGTTCGGCCCGCGACGAGGGCGACATCCAGGCGCTGACGCTGGAGGTCACGCGCACCGACGACGTGGCCGGCGCGATCCTCGTCGATTATCGCCGCACCTTCGAGGCCAACACGCTGGATCTGACGCTGCGCGCCGACGAGGCGGCGGGGGGACTGGTGGCCGAACTTGCCGGGCTGCCCGCCCGTTCGGCCTCGCGCGTCGAGCTGGTCGCAGCGGGGCCGCTGACCGACTGGACGGTGGATCTGGCGGCCTCGTCCGACGACGTCATCCAAGTCGAGGGGGCGGGCCGTGTGGGCCTGGCCGAGCCGATCGAGATTACCGCCCGCCTGTCGGCCGTGCCGGGCCCCGCGCTGGACCCCGGCGTTGCGCGGCTGCTGGCGCCCGAAGCGGCGGTGGATTTCGCGCTGATCGAGGACGAGGACGGCGTGATCCGCATCCAGCGCGGCGCGGTGACCAGCCCCGTGGTCCGGCTCGCGGCCAGCGGCTTTTACGACGGGCCGGGCGAGGAGGTGGACATCGATCTCAGCCTGGCCGCCGATCCCGGCGTGCTGGAACAGGGCTCGGGCTTTCAGTTCCGCACCATGTCCTTCGAGGGGGCGGTCAAGGGTCCGCTGGCGGCACTGCTGGGCGAGGGTCGGCTGCGCATCGCGGGCCTGGTCAGCGACGCGGTCGACGTGGGCGATGCCGATCTCTCGGCCCGGTTCACGACCAGCGGCGAGCGCGCGGGGTTCGCCGTGGACGGCCGGGTCGCCGGTCTGCGCCTGGACCGGCTGACGCCCGAGCTGCTGGGCGAGGCCGTGGTGGTGGCCGGCGGGGGCTTTGCCGAGGGCGTGCTCAGCCTGGACCGCGCGGCGCTGGAGACGCGGCCGCTGACGGTCGAGGCCAGCGGCAGCGCCGACACCGGGGCCGAGGTCCTGGACTTCGCCTACCGCGCCGAGGCAGCGGATCTGGGCGCGTTGGCTGCGGCCTACGACACCCGCGCCGAGGGTGCCTTTGCCATGCGGGGGCGTCTGGACGGCGGCTTCGACGCGCCGCGGCTGGACGGGCGCATCGCGCTGGACGGTCTGGCGCTGGAGGACGAGGCCTATGGCACCGTCGCGCTGACCCACGATGCCACCTTCGGCGCGGTGCCCGAGGGGCGGGTGGCGCTCACCGCCGACGGCTCGCGCTTCGGCCCGGCCGAGGTCTCGACGCTGTTTCGGCTGGACGGCAACACCCTGTCGCTGACCGAGCTGGCGGTCGCCGCGCTCGACGCCACGGTCGCGGGCGCGCTGGATGTCGATCTTCCCACCACGCTGATGGACGGCGAGGTGACGCTGGACATCCCGTCGCTGGCCAGGACCGAGGCGGCGACGGGCGTGGCACTGGCCGGCAGCGGCGGCGGCACGGTCGCGCTGTCGACCGAGGTGGTGGAGCAGGCCTTCGGCACCACCAAGCGCCAGCAGGTGGCCGATGTCGATCTGGCGTTCCGCGCCTTCGAGGGGTTCGACGCCCGGATCGCGGCGCTCGAGATCGCGGGTCGGCTGAACGATCTGTTGGGCGATCCCGGCGCGGATCTCACCCTGGCGCTGACGGGCGCCGAGCACCCCCAGGGCGCGCTCGCCAGCGGCGAGATCGACGTGGCGGCGGTCAGCCTGACCCGGCGGGGCAGCGTGGACCTGGCCTACCGGCTGCGCGACGCCCGGGCGCCGGGGCTTGCCAGCATGGCGCGGCTGGACGGCACCGCCGCGGTGCAAAGCCTGGACCGCGACCCCCGCGCGCAGCTTGCGCTGACGGCCGAGAACCTGCGCTCGCCCGCGGTCGAGGGCGGGGCGGCGGTGGCCCGCGTCGGGCTGCAGGGCGAATTTACCCGGCTCGACAGCGCGCCCGGCGGGACCGCCCGGCTGGTGGTCGACGAGATCGCGGCCGCGGGCTACCGGGTGGCGCGCGTGACCGCGGACGCCGAGCTCAGCGACCTGACGGGCGCCGCCGCGGCCCGCGGCACCGTCCGGGCCGAGGACGTGGCCGGCCCCGACGCCGCCCTCGCCCGCGCCGCGGTGGATTTCGCGTTCGACGACCTGACCGGCGCGCCCGCGGGCACGGTCGAGGCTGCGTTGGAACGGATCGCCGCGGCCGGCTTTACCGTCGAGCGGTTGGACGCCGACGCCCGGCTCGCGGACCTGACCGCAAGCCCCTCGGTGCAGGCCAAGGCGCGCGCGGCGGGGATCGAGGGGGCCGGCATCGCGCTCGCCGCGCTCGACGTCGACGCGGACGTGGTCGACCTGACAGGCACGGGGCGGGGCACGGCGGTGGTGCGGGCCGAGCGGCTGTCGGGCGCGGCCAGCCTGGACCGCGCGACCGTCCGGGCCGACATGACGGGGCTGACCCAGCCTGCCGGCACGATCGTGTTGGAGGCCGACGGCGTGGCCGCCGGCGGCG
>JBCCMW010000256.1:0-6215 GCA_039026175.1 Pseudomonadota bacterium | reverse complement strand
CGACGGCGTCGGCTTCGCGCTGCACCGCGGCGAGACGCTGGCGCTGGTCGGCGAGAGCGGGTCGGGCAAGACGCTGAGCGGCAAGGCGCTGATGGGTCTGTTGCCCGCCAAGGCGCGCATCGTGCGCGGCCGGGCCAAGATCGCCTTTGCCGACGGGCCTGCCGATCTGCTGGCGCTGTCGCCCGGTGCGCTGCGCAAACGCCGCGGCCGCGAGATCGCGATGATCTTCCAGGAGCCGCTGTCCGCCTTCTCGCCGCTGCACCGCACCGGGCGCCAGATCGCCGAGGTCCTGCGCACCCACGGCGTCGGCGCCGAGGAGGCCCGGCGCCGCACCCTGGCGACCTTGGGCGAGGTCGGCTGCCCCGACCCCGAGCGGGTGTGGCGCAGCTATCCGTTCCAGCTCTCGGGCGGGCTTCGCCAGCGGGCGATGATCGCGATGGCGATGGTCGGCGAGCCCGCGCTGGTGATCGCCGACGAGCCGACGACCGCGCTGGACGTCACCACCCAGGCGGTGGTTCTGGACCTGTTGACGTGCGTAGCGGCCGACCGCGGGCTGGCGGTGATCCTGATCACCCACGATCTGGGCGTCGTCGCCAACATCGCCGAGCGCGTGGTGGTGATGCGCCGCGGCCGGGTGGTCGAGCGCGGGCCGGTGGACGCGGTGCTGGGCGCGCCCGGCCATGCCTATACCCGTCGGCTGATCGCCGCCGCCCCAAAGGTGCCCGACTGCTGTGCCGTCCACCAGCCGCCGGGCAACGACAGGCTGCTGACGGTCGCGGGGCTGTCCAAGACCTTCGAGCTTGGCGGGCGGCACGGCATGCGCGTGCGCGCTTTGGCCGATTTCGCGCTGGGCCTGGAACGGGGCGAGACCGTCGCCGTGGTGGGCGAGAGCGGATCGGGCAAGTCCACCGTCGCGCGGCTGATCCTGCGGGCCGAGACGCCGGACCCCGGCGCCAGCATGCAGTTCTGCCCCCGCGCCGGCGGCACGCTGGACATCGCCGCGCTCAAGGGCGCCCAGCTGACCGCGTTCCGCCGGTGCGCCCAGATGGTGTTCCAGGACCCGTTCGGCGCGCTCAGCCCGCGCATGTCGGTGGCCGATATCCTGACCGAGCCGTTGGAGATCCACGGCGTCGGCACGGCCCAGATCCGTCGCGCGCGCGCCGCCGAGCTGATGGAGACCGTGGGTCTGGGCGCCGGGGCGCTGACCCGGTTTCCGCACGCGTTCTCGGGCGGGCAGCGCCAGCGCATCGCCATCGCCCGCGCGCTGGCGCTGGAGCCCGAGTTCCTGGTGCTGGACGAGCCGACCTCGGCGCTGGATGTCAGCGTCCAGGCCGACGTGCTGGACCTTTTGCTGGCGCTGAAGGGCAGCCTCGGCCTCAGCTACCTGTTCATCAGCCATGACCTGGCCGTGGTCGCCAAGCTGGCCGACCGCGTGCTGGTGATGCGCCGCGGCCGGGTGGTCGAGCACGGCGCCGCCGAAAGCATCTTCAACGACCCCCGCCACCCCTATACCCGTGCGCTGATCGCCGCCTCGCCCGAACCCGATGCCGGGTCCAAGCTGGACCTCAAGCTGGTGGCCGCAGGGGCGGGCGAGCCCGATGCCTGGCCGGCCCCGTTCGGCTACGTGGGCGACCAGGCGCCGGGCCTGGTCGAGGTGGCGCCCGGCCACGCCGTGAGGAGAGCCGCATGACCCCCCGCCGCCGGCCCGACCATCCCTCGCCGACCCGCCCGTGGCGCATAGGCCCGTGGCGCGCCGGCCTGTGGCGCGCCGGTCCGTGGCGCACCGGCCTGTGGCGCACCGGCCCGTGGCGCGCTGGCCCGTGGCGCACCGGCCCGTGGCGCACCGACCTGTGGCGCACCGGCCCGTGGTGCGCCGGTCCGTCACTCGCCGCCCTGTCGCGCTGCCGCCTCGCGGGCGTGGTGGCGCTCGCTTGCGCGACGCTGGCGCTGGCGTTGCCCGCCCGGGCGCTGGAGCCGGTCGAGACGCCGTCGCTGGCCCGGGCGGTGGCCGATGGGACCCTGCCGCCGGTGGCCCAGCGACTGCCCCAGACACCCAAGATCGTGGATCTGGTCGCCCGCGGGCGCGAGCCGGGGCGACACGGCGGGCTTATCCGCACCTTTGTCGGGCGGGCCAAGGACGTGCGCTACATGGCCGTCTGGGGCTATGCCCGGCTGGTCGGCTACGACGCCGCGTATCGCATCGTGCCAGACCTGCTGCGCGACGTGACGGTCAGCCCGGACGGGCGGGCGGTGACGCTGCATCTGCGTCCGGGCCATCGCTGGTCCGACGGCCACCCATTCACCGCCGAGGATTTTCGGTACTTTTGGGAGGACGTGGCCCAGAACGCAGAGCTTTCGCCCACAGGCCCACCGGTCGAGCTGCTGGTCGATGGCAAGCCGCCGCACTTCGAGGTGATAGACGCGGTCACCGTGCGCTACACCTGGCACGCGCCCAACCCGCGGTTCCTGCCGGCGCTGGCCCAGGCACGGCCGGTCTATATCTATCGCCCCGCGCACATGCTGCGCGCCTACCACGCTGACTATGCGGACCCCGAGGCGCTGGCGGCCAAGGCGGCGGACAAGAACGCCACTTCGTGGGCGCAACTGCACAACCGCTACGACAACCTCTACAAGTTCGACAATCCGATGCTGCCGGTGCTGCAGCCCTGGGTGAACACCTCGCCCAAGAACGGGCAGCGCTATGTGCTGGCGCGCAACCCGTTCTACCACCGGGTCGACACCGAGGGGCGGCAGCTTCCTTACGTCGACACGGTCGAGCTGGAGGTTGCAGCCAGCGGTCTGATCGCGGCCAAGGCGTCGCTGGGCGAGGCGGATCTGCAGGCGCGCGGGATCAGCTTTGCCGAGGCGCCGGTGCTGAAGCGCGGCGAGGCCGAGCATGGCTATGTCACTCATCTCTGGCGCTCGGGGGCGGCGTCCGAGTTCGCCATCTATCCCAACCTCAACTACAGCGACCCGGTCTGGCGCGCTGTGTTGCGCGACGTGCGGCTGCGCCGCGCGCTGTCGCTGGCGATCAGCCGCAAGGCGATCAACAAGGTGCTGTACTTCGGCTTGGCCGAGGAGCGCGCGGTCGCGGCGCTGGAGGAGAGCCCATTCTTCGATCCGGCCCACGCGGCGGCCTATGCCAGTTTCGACCTGGACGCCGCCAACGCGTTGCTCGACGAGATGGGGCTGACCGCGCGCAACGCCGCCGGCACCCGGCTGCTGCCCGACGGGCGGGCGATGGACATCGTGATCGAGACGGCGGGCGAGAGGCCCGAGGAGCTGGATGCGCTGGAGATTGTCTCGGCGACCTGGGCGCGCATCGGCATCCGGCTGATGATCAAGCCGCTGGACCGCGACAACCTGCGGCTGCGCGCCTATGCCGGGCGGTCGATGATGGTTGCCTGGTGGGGCTGGAACAATGGCATCCCCACGGCCGATGCGATCCCGCAAGAGCAGGCGCCCGTTGCCCAGGCCTCGTTCTCGTGGCCCAAGTGGGGCCAGTACTACGAGACCAAGGGCAGCGCCGGCGAGGCCCCCGACTATCCGCCCGCCGAACGTCTGATGGCGCTCTATCAGGCCTGGCAGCGCGCACCGACGCGCGCGGCCCGGGCCGCGGCATGGCGCGACATGCTCGCGATCCACGCCGAGCAGATTTTTGCCATCGGCACGGTGGCGCGCGCGCCGCAGCCGGTGGTGGTGGACGCGCGGCTGCGCAACGTGCCGGCCGACGCGCTCTATACCTGGGACCCCGGCGCCCAGCTCGGCGTGCACCGCATGGACGAATTCTGGTTCGACCGCGGGGTCGAGATCCAGCGCGCGGGCGCGGACGTCGGGTCCTCGACCTATGCCGGGGCGCTGGAGTGACCGTCTACCTCGCCCGGCGCTTTCTCACCATGGCGCTGACGCTGGCGGCGATCTCGGCGCTGGTGTTCGCGATCATCAACCTGCCGCCCGGCAACTACGTCTCGAACCAGGTGGCCGAAATGCAAGCCTCGGGCGAGAGTGCGGGCGTGCAGAAGGCGCAGCTTTTGATGGCGCAGTACGCGCTCGATCAGCCGCTGTGGCAGCAGTATCTGATCTGGGTCGGCGTCTGGCCCGGGCCGAACGGGTTCAGCGGGCTGGTCCAGGGCGATCTGGGCTGGTCCTTCGAGCTGCAGCGCCCGGTTGCCGACGTGGTTGGCGAGACCGCGGTGCTGACGGCGGTGGTCAACCTGGCCGCGCTGCTGTTCGTCTATGTTGTCGCGCTGCCGTTGGGCACCATCGCGGCGGTCTATGCCAATAGCTGGCTCGACTATGTCGCCAGCTTCATCGGCTACATCGGGCTCGCCACGCCGAACTTCCTGCTGGCCCTGATCATGCTGTTCTACGGCGCACAGTATTTCGACATCCCCATCGGCGGGCTGATGGCGCGCGAGTACGAGGGCCAGCCGATGAGCTGGGGCAAGCTCGGCTCGATCCTGTTGCACCTGATCGTGCCCACCATCGTGATCGGCACCTCGGCCGCGGCGGCGGTGATGCGGCGGCTGCGCGCCAACCTGATGGACGAGCTCCGCAAACCCTATGTCGAGACCGCCAAGGCGCGCGGCGTGGGCGCGACGGTGCGCATCGTGCGCTATCCGCTGCGCATGGCGCTGAACCCGTTCGTCGCCGACATCGGCAACCTCGCCCCCCAGCTCGTGTCCGGCTCGGTGATGATCTCGGTAGTGATGAGCCTGCCGACGCTGGGCCCCATCCTGCTGCAGAGCCTGAAAAGCCAGGACATCTTCATGTCGGGCTTCATCCTGATGTTCGTCTCGGCGCTGACGCTGTTGGGGATGCTGATTTCGGACCTGCTGTTGGCGGTTCTGGACCCGCGGATCCGGCTGGGCGCGCGGCGCAGCTAGCGGCGGGGGACGACGATGAGCGCGATCGACGAGGACCACTGGGTCGCCCCCGACACCGCCCACGACGTGGAGGCCGAGACCCGGCGCACCGCCGCCGACGGCGACGTGCCGACCCGGGTGCTGATCTGGCGCCGCTTTCGCCGCCACCGCGCGGGCCTGTTTTGCCTGTGGCTGCTGCTCGGCTTCTACCTCTTGTTGCCGTTCGCCGAGATCGTGGCGCCCTACACCCCCGACCGGTTCAACGAGGATGCGATCTATGCCCCACCCCAGGGGCTGTATCTGTTCCACGACGGCGCTTACTTCGGCCTGCACACCTATCCCACGGCAACGGTCTACGATGTCGGGACGGGTCTGGTGCGGTCCCAGACCGATTTCTCGCGACCGATGCCCGTGCCGGTGCTCACGTCCTGCGGCGTGCCCTATGGCGACGGGGCGATGGTCAATCCGCTGATGCCCTCGGGCAGCTTCCGACTGATCTGTCCGCCCGAGGGCGGCGAGCTGTTTCTGATGGGCTCGGACAGGCTGGGCCGCGATATCCTCAGCCGCATCGTCTATGGCGCGCGGCTGTCGCTGACCATCGGGCTGATCGGCGTGGGCATCAGCTTTGCGCTGGGGCTGATCCTGGGCGGCATGGCGGGCTATTTCGGCGGCCTGGTCGACGCTGCGGTGTCGCGCGCGATCGAGGTGTTCCGCTCGCTGCCCGAACTGCCGATCTGGCTGGCGCTGTCGGCGGCCGTGCCGGTCACCTGGTCGCCGATCGCGGTGTTCTTCGTGATCTCGATCATCCTGGGCCTGCTCGACTGGCCGGGTCTGGCGCGGGCGGTGCGCTCCAAGTTCCTGGCCCTGCGCGAGGAGGATTACGTGCGCGCGGCCGAGCTGATGGGCGCGCGGCCCGGGCGGATCATCTGGCGCCACATGACGCCCAACTTCATGAGCCACCTGATCGCCTCGGCCTCGCTGTCGATCCCGGCCATGATCCTGGGCGAGACGGCGCTGTCGTTCCTGGGCCTGGGCCTGCGCCCGCCGGCGGTGAGCTGGGGCATGATGCTCGAGGACGCGCGCAACCTCTCAGCGGTCGAGCTGTACCCCTGGCTGCTGCTGCCGATGCTGCCGGTGATCGTGGTGGTGTTGGCGTTCAGCTTCGTCGGCGACGCGCTGCGCGACGCGCTGGACCCCTATTCCTGAAAGTGCATGCGCCGTCGCGGCCCACCGGCCGCCCACAGGCGGCCCGCTGGCGGCCCACTGGCGGCCCACTGGCGGCCCACTGGCGGCCCACTGGCGGCCCACTGGCGGCCCACTGGCGGCCCACTGGCGGCCCACTGGCGGCGG
>JBCCMW010000255.1:0-6304 GCA_039026175.1 Pseudomonadota bacterium | reverse complement strand
GCCGCGCTGGTCGTGCTGCTGGCCACCGCGGCGCCGATCCCGGATGCCGGCGCGCAGGTGCTGCCGCGGGCCGCACAGCCAACGCGCCCGCTGCCCCCACCGCCGACGCCCGGCGAGGACGAGGAGCCTGGCGCCCTGGCGCCTGCCCCCGGGGGCGCAGCACCGGGGGGCGCGGCGCCTGCGCTCCGCCCGCCGGCGACGGCGCGCCCCGGCAGCTTCCTGCTGCGCGAGGTGGCGTTCGAGGGCAACACGGTGTTCGACGCCGACACGCTGCGCGGCGTCGTGGCGGCGCTGATCGGCCGAGCGATCACCATCGACGATCTCGAGGCCGCGCGTATCGCGCTGACGCGCTACTACACCGACCGCGGCTATGTCTCCTCGGGCGTGACCATCCCGCTGCCGCAGGACGTGACCGCGGGCACCGTGCGCTTCCGCGTGATCGAGGGCCGGCTGACCGACATCGCCGTCAGCGGCGAAGGCGTGGCCGACGAGGGCCGCCGCCCCGGTGAGCTGAGCGCCGATGTCGTGCGCCGCCGGCTGGCGCTGGACCAGGACGTGCCGCTGCGGCTGGACCTGGTGCAGGACCGTTTCGGCCTGCTGCTGCAGGACCCCACCGTACGCCGGCTGGACGGGCGGCTGGTGCCCGGTGGCGCGCCCGGCGAGACGCGGCTGGAGGTGCTGGTCGAGCCCGCCCCGCCGGTCGAGCTGACGCTGGGCTTCGACAACTTCGACCCGCCGTCGACCGGCGTCTATCGCGGTCTGGTGGACGTGCGCTTCAACAACATTGCCGGCGTCGGCGACGTGGTGCGCCTGGGCGGCGAGGTCTCGCGCGGGCGCCAGTCGGGCGATCTGGACCTGACCTCGCCGCTGCATCCCCTCGGGTTGCGCGTCTTTGCCGGGGCGACGATTACCCGGACCCAGGTGATCGAAGAGCCGTTCGACACACTGGATATCGAGAGCGATTTCGTCGAAGGCCGCGTCGGGCTGGCGTTCGACGCGCTCAGCACGCCCTCGACCACGCTGACGCTGGATGCGGGCCTGTCCTTTGCGCGCAGCGAGACGCGGCTGCTCGGGACCCGGTTCTCGTTCTCGCCCGGCGTCCAAGACGGGGTGGCGCGCGGCACCGTGCTGCGTATCGGTCAGACCGTGCTGCACCGGCGCGACCGCGTGGCGCTGTCGCTGCGCTCGACCGTCAGCGTGGGTCTCGGCATTGCGGGTGCGACCGAAAACGGCGGCGATGTACCGGACTCCCAGTTCGTCAGCTGGCTCGGCCAGGCCTTCGTCGTGGGCCGGGTGCACGAGCGGGCGACGCTGTCGCTTTCGGCCTCGGCGCAGGTCGCCAACGACGCGCTGCTGCCGTTCGAGGAAGTGGGCCTGGGCGGCGCCGACACCGTGCGCGGGTTCCGCGAGACCGCGGTGGCCGAGCCCAACGTGGCCTTTGCGCGCCTCGGCGGCGAGATCGAGGTGGTCGAGCTGGCGCTGCCCGGCCGCTTTGCCCTGGGCGAGGCGCCGCTGCCCCGGCCGGTGACGTTCGAGCCCTTCGTCTCGGCCGGTATCGCCTGGCCCGACGACGGGTTCGAGGATCGCACGCTGCTGGTGGGCGCGGGCGCCGATTTCCGCTGGTCGCCGACCGAGGCGAGCGAGGTCACCGTCGGCGTCGGCGTCCCCGTGCTGAGCGACAGCCCGCTGGACGACGACGACCTGCGCGACCTGCGCACCTATGTGAGCCTCTCGCTCTCGTTCTAGGCGGCGCCACCGGTTTTCTCGGGCGCCGATGCCCGGACCCGCGTCTCGTCACCCTGGCGCGCCGTCCGGTTTCGACGGGTCAACCGGGCGTAACAGTATGTAAAATGGCGCTTTGCCGGCTTGTCGGACCGGCGGGCGTGGCGGATGGTCGGCGCCATGCCCGATGCCCGATCCGATGCCCGGCCCGATGCCCGCTCCGATGCCCGGCCCACCATCCTGGTCGTCGACGACGATCCGGAAATCCGCCGTCTGGTGACCGAGTTCCTGTCGCGCGAGGGGCTGGACGTCGAACAGGCCGAGGATGCCGAAACCATGGACGCCCTGCTCGCCCGGCGCCGCCCCGATCTGGTGGTGCTGGACCTGATGCTGCCGGGCGAGGACGGGCTTTCGATCTGTCGGCGGCTGCGCACCGGCGCGGGCCCGGCGATCCTGATGCTGACGGCCAAGAGCGACGAGATCGACCGGGTCGTGGGCCTGGAGATGGGCGCCGACGACTATCTGGTGAAACCCTACGGCCCGCGCGAGCATTTGGCGCGCATCCGCGCCGTGCTGCGCCGTTCGGCCGACCGTCGGGGCGGGGCCGAAATCCCCTCGCGGCGCTTCGCCTTCGACGCCTTCGTGATCGACCTCGACGCACGGCGGCTGACCGACCGCCAGGGCAGCACGATCGCGCTGACCAGCGGCGAGTTCGATCTGCTGGCCTGTTTCGTGCAGCGCCCGCGCCGCGTGCTGTCGCGCGACCATATCCTGGATCAGGTGCGCGGCCGCGGTGCCGAGCCGTTCGACCGCACGGTCGACATGCTGGTCTCGCGTCTGCGCCGCAAGCTGGCCTCCTCCGGCGCCGAGGCCGAGCTGATCGCGACGGTGCGCAACGGCGGCTACCTGTTCACGCCCACGGTCAAGTCGGCGTCGTGATCGCCCGGCTCAACCTGTCCTGGCGGGTGGGGATGATCCTGGTGCTGGGCCTGTTCGCCGGATGGCTGACGCTGATCAGCGGCGCCTATCTCTCGCAGGGGGTCGACCGGTCGGCGGCGCCGCCCACGCCCGAGCGGCTGGCCGCCCTGGCCGCGCTGGTCGAGCGCATGGGTCGCCAGGACCGCGACCGTCTGATGGCCGCGGTGCGCACGCCCTATCTGGCCGTCTGGACCGAGCCCGAGCCGCTGACAGCCTCGCACGTGCCCGATCTGCTGACGCCCGATGCGATCAAGGTCGCGGCCTATCGCGAGGCGCTGGCCCCCCGGGCGCTGGTCGTCGTGCCGCGCCCGCACGACCACCCGCTGCGCGCCCCGGTGCCGAGCGCGTTCAACGCGCTGGAGTTCCGCATCGGGCTGGCGGGGGGCGAGACGCTGGTCGTGGTAACCGAGAGCCCGCTGTTCGTGACCCCGGTCGGCCTGCCGATCGGCTTTGGCCCCGCGCTGATCGGCGTGCTGGTGGCGCTGGTCGCGCTGGTGCTGATGCACCGCGAGTTCCGCCCGCTGGCCCGGCTGGCCGCCGCCGTCGACACGGTGGCGCCCGCGGGCGAGGGATCGGCGCCCAGCGCGGCGCTGCCCACCATCAGGGCCCGCACGCCCGAGATCCGTGCGTTGGTGGCGGCGTTCGAGCGGCTGCAGGGGCGGATCGACACGCTGATCCGGGCGCGCATGGCGCTGGTCGGCGGCATCCAGCACGATCTGCGGACCTTCGCCACGCGCCTGCGGCTGCGGATCGACAAGATCGCCGACCCCGAGGACCGCGCCCGCGCCGCCGTGGATATCGACGACATGATCGCGCTGATGGACGATGCGCTGCTGGCCAGCCGCGCAGGCGCGCGCGAACTGGACGAGGAGCTGGTCGACCTGGCCCCCCTGATCGCCGCCGACGTGGCCGACCGGCGCGCCGGCGGCGCGGCCGTGGCGCTGGCGGTGCACGGCGCGGCGGCCGAGGCGACGGTGCTGGGCGACCGGCTGGCGCTGCGCCGGATCGTGGGCAACCTGGTCGACAATGCGCTGCGCTACGGCCAGCGCGCCCACCTGGCGCTAGCCGAGGCCGGTGCGTCGGTGGTGCTGACGGTCGACGACGAGGGGCCCGGCATTCCGCTCGCCGAGCGCGCGCTCTTGTTGGAGCCCTTCACCCGGCGCGACGCCTCGCGCGCCCGCGCTGCCGAGGGGGCAGGTCTGGGCCTGGCCGTCGTCCGCAGCCTGGTCGAGGCGCACGGCGGCAGCGTCGAGATCGCCGAAGCCCCGACCGGCGGCGCGCGCCTGACCGTGTCGCTGCCCCGCTTCCGCCCGGGCTAGCCTGGGCAACGGCACATCGGGGCCTCGCGACGTTGGGGCATCGGGGCATCGGGGTGCCGGATCAACGGCCGCGCCAGACGGGGTCGCGCTTTTCGGCAAACGCGCGTGCGCCCTCGGCGTTGTCCTCGGATCGGTACAGCGTCTCGACGGTGGCGAACTGGCTCTTGGTGATGCGGTTCATCGCGTCCTGGAAGCGCATGTCCTCGGCCTCGCGCACGATCTCCTTGATCGCGGCCTGGACCAGCGGAGGACCCGCGGCCAGGTGATCGGCCAGCGCCCGCGCCTCGGCCATCAGTGCCGCGGCGGGGTGGATGCGGTTGACGAGGCCCCAGCGCGCGGCCTCCTCGGCCTCGAGCCACCGCCCGGTCAGCAGCATCTCCATGGCGATGTGGTAGGGGATGCGCTTGGGCAGCTTGACCGAAGCCGCGTCTGCCACCGTGCCCGAGCGGATTTCCGGCAGCGCAAAGGTCGCGTGGTCGGCGGCCAGGATGATGTCGGCCGAGAGCGCCAGCTCAAGCCCGCCGCCGCAGCAGATGCCGTTGACCGCCGCGATCACGGGTTTGTTCAGGCCGCGCAGTTCCTGCAGCCCGCCGAAGCCGCCGACGCCGTAGTCGCCGTCCACCGCATCGCCCGCCGCCGCAGCCTTGAGGTCCCAGCCGGGACAGAAGAACTTGTCCCCCGCCGCCGTCAGCAGCGCGACGCGCAGGTCCGGGTCGTCGCGGAAGGCGGCGAAGGTGTCGCCCATCACGCGGGAGGTGGCGAGGTCGATGGCGTTGGCCTTGGGCCGGTCCAGCGTGACCTCCAGCACATGGCCGCGGCGGAGGGTACGGATCGGGCTGTCGGTCATCTGGTCCTCGCGTCGCAGGGGGTCAGGCGTCGGCCAGGGCGGCGGTGTGCTGCGCGCCGGCGTCCGCCGGGCGGATCAGCGCATCGGCCGCCACGGCGCCCGCGGGCCCGCACATCAGGGGGTTGATCTCGACCTCGTGCGGGTGGGCGGCGGCGACGTAGGCCTGGAGGGCCATCACTGCGTCCACGATGGCCTCCAGGTCCGCGGCGGGGCGGCCGCGGTAGCCGGTCAGCAGGCGGTAGACCCACAGGCCGGCGAGGGCGGCGTGCACCGCCGGGCGCGATGCGGGTACCAGCAGCGCGGCGCGGTCGGCCAGCACCTCGGTCAGCGTCCCGCCGGCCGCCAGGGTCAGCACATAGCCGTGGGCCGGATCGCGGACGACGCCGACCAGCAGCTCGACCACGGTGTCGCGGACCATCTCCTCGACCAGAAAGCGGGTGGTGGGCATGGCGGCGGCGGCGGCCTGGACCGCGCCGGGGGTGGCGAGGTTGAGCGCCACGGCCCCGGCCTCGGTCTTGTGGGCGAAACCCTCGCCCTTGAGCACCACGGGACAGCCGATGCGGGCAGCCGCGGCGGCGGCGCCTGACGGACCCTCGGCCACCGCCGCACGGGGGAGGTGCAGCCCGAAGGCCGCCAGCGCCGCCTTCGCGGCGGCTTCGCCGAGCGTGGGGGCAGGGGCGCCTTCGGCGGGCACCAGGACGGGGGCCGCTTCGGGCTGCCAGATGCCGATCCGGGCGGCGACGCGGATCGCCTCGACCCCCTCGGCCATGCCGGCGAGGGGGACGATGCCGCGCTCGATCAGCCGCTCGGCGGTGGTTTCGGGCAGGGTCTCGGGCAGCGAGGCGAGGATGGCCATGGGACCGGCGGCGGCGCGGCGCGCGCGGTCCACGGCCTCGATCACCGGTGCCCACGCCGCGGCGCTGCAGCGGTCGCCGCGCGGGAAGTCCAGTACCACGCAGCCCAGCGCCAAATCCGCCTGCATGACCGCGGCAAAGGTCGCGGCCATCGCGTCGACGTCGCCCCAGATCCGGGTGTGGTAGTCGAGCGGGTTGGCCAGCGCGACCTCGGGGCCCAGCACTGCGCGCAGCGCCGCGCGCTGCCCGGCGTCCAGCGGCGGACACACCAGCCCGCCGGCGTGGGCCATATCCGCGATCAGGCTCGCCTCGCCCCCCGAACACGACATCGAGCCGATGCGGTTCGAGCCGAGCGGCCCCGCGACGTGCAGCAGCGTCAGCGCCTGCAGCATCGCCGCCAGCGAGCCGACTTGCCCGATGCCGAGCCGCGCCAGCAGGGCCCGCGCGCCCGCGTCGCTGCCGGCCAGGGACGCCGTGTGCGAAACCGTGCCCGCCTGCGCCTGTTCGGACGCGCCGACCTTGAGTGCTGCGACGGGCTTGCCGAGCGCGTGCGCCTCGGCCGCCATCGCCTGGAACGCGGTCAG
>JBCCMW010000254.1:0-6339 GCA_039026175.1 Pseudomonadota bacterium | reverse complement strand
GGAATCGCTCGTCACAGACAAATCGTCAGTAAACCTAAACAGGCTGTCCGGGATTTGTAGTTCTGTATGACTCTGTCGTTGATACAAAACTACTCCAACGTGCAGGTTCTCCTGCCGGGTCTCGATCCACTTTACGGGCTTGCCCGTCACGATGGACGCGACGATCGAGCAGACATAGCCCGGATAGACGCCCACCTTGTTGCCGAAGCCGCCACCGATGTCGGGGCTGATCACCCGGATATTGTGCTCGGCGATGCCCGAGATCAGCGAGGCCACCGTGCGCACCGCGTGGGGCGCCTGGAACGTGCCGTAAAGCGTCAGCTTGCCGGTCACCTTGTCCATCGAGGCGACGCAGCCGCAGGTCTCCAGCGGGCAGGGGTGGGTGCGGTGGTAGTAGACCATCTCCTCGGCCACCACGTCGGCCTCGGCCAGCACGGCCTCGGTCGCCTCGCGCTCGCCCTGCTCCCAGGTGAAGATGTGGTTGTGGTGGCGCCGGGGGCCGTGGGCGCCCTCGGTCTGGCCGTCCAGGTCCTCGCGCAGCACCGGCGCGTCGGGCGCCTCGGCCTCGAACGGGTCGGTCACGACCTCCAGCTCGTCGTAGTCGACCTCGACCAGCTCGGCCGCGTCGGCGGCGATGTAGCGGTCCTCGGCCACCACAAAGGCGACCTCCTGGCCCTGGAACAGCACCTTGCCGTCGGCCAGCACCATCTGCTTGTCGCCCGCCAGCGTGGGCATCCAATGCAGACCCAGCGGCGCCAGATCCTCGGCCGTCAGCACCGCGACGACGCCGGGCAGCGCCAGGGCGGCGGTCTTGTCGACCGACACCACCCGGGCGTGGGCATAGGGCGAGCGCACGAACTGGCCGAAGAGCTGACCTTCCAGCCGGATGTCGTCGACGTAGTTGCCCTTGCCTTGGGTGAAGCGCACGTCCTCGACGCGCTTGCGCGAACTGCCGAGGCCCTTGAGCGCGGCGGCGCGGTCGGCCGGCGGGGTCATCTCGTTCATTCCGCGGCCTCCTTCTGGGCGGCCATCATGTCGGCGGCCGCCAGGATCGCCTTGACGATGTTCTGGTAGCCCGTACAGCGGCAGAGATTGCCGGCCATGCCGAAGCGCACCTCCTCCTCGGTCGGCTCCGGGTTCTCCTGCAACAGACGGTGCGCGCGCACGATCATGCCGGGGGTGCAGTAGCCGCACTGCAGGCCGTGATGCTCGCGGAACATCTCCTGCAGCACGCCCAGCGAGCCGTCGGGGTTGGTCATGCCCTCGACCGTGGTCAGCGCCGCGCCGTCGGCTTGCGCCACGAACACGGTGCAGGACTTCACCGACTTGCCGTCCATGTCCACGGTGCAGGCGCCGCAGTGGCTGCTCTCGCACCCGATGTGCGCGCCTTTCAGACCCAGGTTCTCGCGCAGGAAATGCACCAACAGGGTGCGGGGCTCGGCCAGTCCTTCGACCGTCCTGCCGTTCACGGTCATCGTAACGTGCTTCTTGGCCATGGGGGGTATCCTCAAGCTGCGACGGGCGTGCTGCGCTCCTGCGCGCGCGCGATGGCGCGGCGCAGGATCACGCCCGCGACGTGGCGTTTGAATTCGACGGGGCCGCGCATGTCCTCGCCCGGCTCGATGGCGGCCAGCACGGCCTCGACGGCGGCCTCCACATCGCCGGCGGCCAGCGCGGCGCCGGCCTCGGGCGACCAGACCGGGCCATCGCCCAGGTTGGTCATCGCGACCGAGGCCTGAACCGCCCCCTGGCCCGCCCCCTGGCCTGCGCCGATCGTCACCGCGGCGGCGGCGGTCGCATAGTCGCCGATTTTGCGCTTCTGCTTTTCGTAGGCGTACCCGGTGCGGGCCGGGGGGACGGGGATGCTGATCCGGGTCAGGATCTCGGCATCGTCGCGCGCGGTGTCATAGGCGCCGCGGTAGAAGTCGCGCGCCTTGATCAGCCGCGCGCCCGACGTCCCCTCGACCGTGTAGGTCGCGTCCAGGCACTGCATCAGGCCCGGCATGTCGTTGCCCGGGTCGCCGTTGGCCACGTTGCCGCCGACGGTGCCGACATAGCGCACCTGCGGATCGGCGATCTGCAGCGCCGCCTCGCGCAGGATCGGCAGCGCCTTGGCAAGTCCCACATGGCTGATCAGCCGATCCTGGGTGACCATGGCGCCGATGGTCACGCGGTCGGGGCCGACCTCGATCTCGGCCAGTTCGGCGATGTCCTGCAGGTCGACCAGATGTTCGACCGCGGCCATCCGCAGCTTCATCATCGGGATCAGGCTGTGCCCGCCGGCCAGGACGCGGGCGTCGTCGCCCAGGCTGGCGAGCAGGCCGACGGCCTCGCCCAACGCCGCAGGGCGATGGTATTCGAACGAACCGGGTATCATCCGGCCCCCTCCCTTGGCTGCTTCTGACGCGCTTATCGTTGCGCTGAGTGGCTGCATTCCGTGGTGGAGGTCGCTCTGGAGCGGCGCAAGCGCAATGAACTTGCGGCGCCGTCCTTTCCTGTGGTCGGAAGGTCGTTCTACAAAACCCGATGTCTCGACCTGTTAACCGAAGGTTAGGCACGGCGCGCGGCCGGGAGAGTGCCGCGGGCCCTCCGCCGCCGCGGCAGACGGCGCCGGATCAGGGCACCAGCGACAGCGCCAGCACGGCACCGAGGCCCAGGAGCGGACCGACGATGGCGACCATGAAGATGTCGCCATAGCTCTCGCGTTGGCTCAGCCCCGTGATCGCCAGCAGCGTGATCACGGCACCGCTGTGGGGCAGCACGTCGAACCCGCCCGAGGACAGCGCCGCCACACGGTGCAGCAGCTCGGGCGAGACACCCGCCTGGTTGGCCATCGCCAGATAGGTGGCGCCCAGCGCCTCGAGCGCGATGCTCATCCCGCCGGAGGCCGAGCCGGTGATGCCGGCCAGGATACTGACCGCCACCGCCTCGGAGATCACCGGATAGCCGGGCGTCAGGTTCACCACCCCGTCGCGCAGCACCGCAAAGGCCGAGAGCGACGCGATGACCGTCCCGTAGCCCACCACGCTGGCGGTGTTGAAGGTCGGCAGGAACGACGCTGCAGCGCCCTCGGTCAGCGAGCCGTTGACGTCCGCCAGGCGCCACCAGTTGAGCGCGACGACGGCCAGGATCGCCAGCACCAGCCCCACGATCAGCGACCAGATCCCGCGCACGGCATCGAGGTCGGTGCTGCCATACGCCGCCTCGGCCAGATAGCCGGTATCCAGTGCCGGCAGCACCAGGCGCGACATCGCCAGGTTCCCCGCGATGACGATAACGATGGGCAGGACGGCGATCCACGGCGCGGGCAGCTCGGCCGCGGTCTCGGCCGGCTGGCCCTTGCCGGTCCGAAAATCGTCGTCCTTGCCGTAACCCTCGCCCCGCGCCTCGGCCGCCGCCAGACGGCGGCTCAGCCACCACAGCCCGAACGCTACGATGATCGCCGCGGCCAGCAGGCCCGAGACCGGGGCGGCAAAGCTGTCGGTGCCGAAGTAGGGCGCCGGGATCGCGTTCTGGATCTGCGGGCTGCCGGGCAGGGCGGTCATGGTAAAGGTGAAGGCGCCGAGCGCGATGGCCGCGGGGATCAGCCGTTTGGGCTTGTCCGCGGCGACGAACATCGCGGCGGCAACCGGGTACACCGCAAAGGCCACCACGAACAGCGAGACGCCGCCATAGGTGAGCACCGCGCAGGCGCCGACCACGGCCGTCGCCGCCTGCTTGGCACCCAGCCGCGAGACGATCGCCTGGGCGATGGCGCTGGCGGACCCGCTGTCCTGCATCAGCTTGCCGAAGATCGCGCCCAGGAAGAAGAGCGGGAAGAACGTGACCAGATAGTCGCCGAGGGCGGGCAGGAACACCTGGGTATAGGTCCCCAGCATCGGCCCCCCGCCGCTCAGCGCCACGGCCAGCAGCGCCAGCACGGGCGCCAGGATCAGCACGCTGACGCCGCGATAGGCGAGGTAGATCAGCAGGGTGAGCGAAACGACGATCCCGATCATGGGCCGGTTCCTCCCGTCGCCGCGGCGCGCTGTGCCGCCTGCGCCGGACCGATAGCCAAGAGAACGGGCAACCCCTGCCCGCAACGTATGCGCAAAACCTATCTAGCATGCGTTTCAGCCGGTTATCGCTATCCTCCGATCAATACCCGCCATGCGCGGTTCAATCTTGATTTGTGCGCGTGATCGGGTCTGCATCCCAGGGGCGCAGCGCAGAGTTCCGGGAGGCCGGCCATGGCCCAGAGCACGCCCATCGACATCGCCCTGCAGGGCGGCGGCGCCCACGGCGCCTACACTTGGGGCGTTCTGGACCGGCTGCTGGAGGAGCCCGCGATCGAGATCGTCGGGGTCAGCGGGACCAGCGCCGGCGGCATGAACGCCATCGCACTGGTCCAGGGTTTGGCCGAGGGCGCGATCGCCGGTGACCCGGCGCTGGGCCGCGAACGGGCGCGCGCGCTGCTGACCGCGTTTTGGGAGCGGGTGGCCGACGCCGCCGCGTTCAGCCCGGTGCAGCGCAGCGTGATGGCGCGCGCGATGGGCATCTGGAGCCTGGAATACTCGCCCATCTACCGTTTCTTCGACGGGCTCACCCAGGCGTTCTCGCCCTACGAGCTGAACCCGCTCAACATCAACCCGCTGCGCCGGATCCTGGACGACACGTTCGACTTTGCGCTGGTGAACGCGCCCGAGGCGCCGCGGCTGTTCCTGTCGGCGACCAACGTGCGCACGGGGCAGTTGAAGCTGTTCCGCCAGCCTGCGATCAGCGCCGACACCGCGCTCGCCTCGGCCTGTCTGCCCAACGTCTATCAAGCAGTCGAGATCGACAACAAAGCCTATTGGGACGGCGGGTTCATGGGCAACCCGCCGCTGTACCCGCTGGTCAACGAGAGCCCTGCGCGCGACGCCGTGATCGTGCAGATCAACCCGTTCGAGCGCGCCGACGTGCCCCGCACCGCCAACGATATCAACGACCGGCTGAACGAGATCACGTTCAACGCCAGCCTGATCTTCGAGCTGCGTTCACTGGGCTTTCTGTACCAGCTCATCAAGGCCGAGGATCTGGACAACGACGCATTCCAGAACGGTCGCCTGCACCGCATCGCGGCCGAGGACGTGATGCGCGAGCTCGATGTCTCGAGCAAGATGAACGCCGAGATGCGGTTCCTGCGCTATCTTTTCGGCGTCGGCCGCGACAGTGCGGCCAACTGGCTGGCGACCGACGGCCAGCATCTGGGCAAGCGCTCGACCTGGCTGCCCGCGTTCCTGCGCGAGGAGGACAGCGTCCTCGCCGAGCGAGACTGACCTGGGCCCGGGGGACAGCCCCGCTGGGCGCCAGCCGGGGTGCCAGCCGGGGTGCCAGCCTGGGCGGGGCAGTCCCGCGCCTCAGGCCGTGGCGTCGGAGAGCCGGAAGAACCCCTCGCGCCCGTCGACGGGATCGCGCCCTGCGGGCGGCTCCTTGCGCATCACGCTGCGGATGTCGTTCACCACCGCCGTGCTCTGCAGGTAGTGGCGGTGGCGCTGGGGATCGTCGCGGATGTCGAACGACACCGCCGAACAGTCGACCGCCGCAATGCTACAGCCGTTGACCAGCGCGCCGGGCAAGGGGTTGGGCCCCTTCTGGCCTAGCCGGTCCTTGTGCACCGCGTCGCTCAGGCGGAGCAGCTTGTCGCTGCGGTCGTAGTAGACCACGATCTCGTCGGTCAGCAGCGTCAGCGAGTGCATCTTGCCCGGATCGGCCAGCGTGTCCTCGTCGTCGTCCGCGTGCGCCAGAAACACCGTGTCGAACAGGCGGATGCGCCGGAACGCTGGGTTGCCGAAGATCGCCTCGACCGCTTTGCGGGTGGCGAAGTTGCCCAGGCTGTGGGCCAGCAGGTGCACCCTCTGCTGGCAGCGTTCCTCGGTCTTCATGCGCGCCAGGAAGCTGACCAACCGGCCGAAGGCGCGCGCCATGGCGATGCCGCTGACGGTGGCGTCGTCGCGGTCGGCGAAATAGTTCGCCGGGTCCGACGCGCCGTTGGTCGGGTAGCTGAAGAAGAACGGGCAGACCGGCGTGTCTGTGTCCGAGTACAGTTCGCTCATGCGGGCCAGGGTGGTGGCGGCGCTTGCAAAGCTGTTGCCAAGTGGTTTAACTACGCTTGTTGGTATTGCTGAAGAAAACCGATCAGCTACTAGCAAAGGCGAAAAGCCGCTATTCAACAGTATGGCACTTTTGAATAATGGTCAGGTACAAGAGATTTTTCACAAGCGTCTTTTACCTACTTACGACGTGTTCGATGAAGATCGCTACTTCGAATCAGGTAACGCGGCCAACAGTTTTGTTCTGTCGGTAAACGATGAATCTGTG
>JBCCMW010000253.1:0-6347 GCA_039026175.1 Pseudomonadota bacterium | reverse complement strand
TCCCCGTCCCGCCCCCGCCGGCCGAGACGGTCGAGGATGCTGCCGCTTTACCGCCACCCGAGCCGGCCGACACCGTCCGCCCCGACGATGCGCCCATCGCGGCGCTCGCCCCCGTCGAGCCGGCGCCCCGGGCCGAAACCGCCGCCGAAACGTCGCCAGCCCAGACGGCTGCGCAAACACCGCCAGCCGATACGGCTGCGCAAACACCGCCAGCCGAGACGGTCGAGACCGTGGAGACCCTGGAGGCGGTCGCACCGCCCACCACGGCCGTCACCGCCGTCGAGCCCGCTCCCGAGGTCACGACCGAAGTGACGACCGAGGCTGACGCCGTCGCCCCGCCCGAGACTGCGGCGGCCGAGCCCGAGCCCGCGGCGCCGACCGAACTGGCGGCCATCGACCCGGCCGAGGCCGTCACCGCGGCCGAACCCATCCCCGAGCGGGCCGAGCCGGCCGAGCCCAACCCCTTTAGCGCGCCGATCCCGCGCCGCCGGCCGCGCGATCTGGACGTGCCCGAACCGCCGACACGCCAAGCGGCCCAGACCCCGCCGACCCGCCGGGCAGCGCAGACCCCGCCCCGGCCCGCGCCCGAGCCCGATCCCGAGCCGCAGACCCGGCCGCAACCGACGCCCGACCCGGCCCCAGCCGCGCGCCGCGCCGAGCCGGCCGACGAGCCGCCCCGACCCGCCGCCCGATCGGCCGGCGAAGCGGCGCCCGAGCGACAGGATACTAGCGGTCAGGGCAACGCCGGCGCCTCGGGCAACGCGTCGGCCGCGGGCACCGGGGCCCGCTCTTCGGCCGGCGGCGACCCCGGGTTGCGGCGCGACTACATGGTCCGTCTCGCCGCCCTGCTGGCCCGCCACAAGCGCTATCCCCGCCGCGCCCAGTCGCGCCGGCAGGAGGGCGTCGGCCACCTCTTCTTCGTGGTCGAGGCCAACGGCAGCGTCGCCACGATGCGGCTACAAAAGAGCACCGGTCACCGGCTGCTGGACGACGAGATCCTGGCGATCCTGGACCGCGTCGGCCGGCTGCCGCCGATCCCCCAGGAAATGGGCGTCTCGCGCCTGGAGATTGTCGTCCCGATCAACTTCGACCTGCGCTAGCGCCGCTGCAGGCCGGGCGTGGCGCTCAGCCCCCGGCGGGCACGACCGGGTCCGGGCGCACGATCTGGGGGCCCAGCGTCTCGATCACCGAGCGGGCGTCGTAGGCGGCGGGGTCCTCGACCGGCTTCTCGCCTTCGAACACCAGGATGTTGGCATAGGCCTCGTAGCGCGTGATCGGCCGCGAATTCACCGTGCCGACGCCGCCGAAGAAGCCGTGGCTAAAGCCGGAGCGATAAAAGAACGGCCCGAAGCCGCTGCGCCCGAACCCGGTGGAAAACGAGCGAAAGCGGGTCTCCGCCTCGGTGTCGCGCTCGGCCACCTTGAACCAGTCCTTGCCCGCGGCGAGCGTGACCTCGGCGGCGCGGTACAGCAGGTAGGTCTCCACCGTCTCGCGCGAGGTGCGCGTGTTGCCCGAGAAGCTGACCTGATAGCGATTGGTCTCGACCGGACGATCGCTGTAGCCGTCGCGCTCGACCGCCGGGGCATAGCGGGTCGGCTCGGTGCAGCCGGCGACCGCCAGCACGGCGGCCGCGGCGAGCAGGGCAAAGGGTTTTACGGCCATGGGTGCCTCGTTTTCGGTGTCGGATGTCTCGCTCGCGGCCTGGCTCGACATCCGGTATCTGGTCGTACCGTAGCATGGGTCGCCGACCATGGCGCGTGCCGATCGCGTGATCCCTGCGCCGGCACCAGTCGTGGGGCCAGTGGTTGGGCCAGTAGTGGGGCCAGTGGTGGGCGCTGCACGCCCGATCAGCCGGCGAGATCGGCAAAGCGCTGCTTGATCCCCTCGGCAAAGCGACCGGCGGCCACGGACAGGGGCCGGTCGCGGAGCTGCACGACGTGCACATAGACCGCCGCGACGTCCTGGCGCGACAGCGGCGTGCGGGCCAGCCCGTCGGGCGCGGGCGAGCGCGCCGCGGCGGGCCCCGCATCCACCTCGAAGCCAACCGCATCGCCGCCCGCCGCGCGCGGGCGCGCGAAATCGACATCGGCCTGCAGAACCGGGGTCAGCGGCAGCCGCCGGGTGCGGGCCGTGCGCTCCAGGATCGCGCGCAGCGATCCCTCGGGCGGCACCACCAGGGGATAGGACTGCAGCGCCTCGAACCGCACGGCGCCGCCCCGGGCCAAAGGATGGCCAGGCCGCGTTACCAGCGCAATCTCGGCCGGCGCCGAGGCCAGCGTCGTCAGGTTGCTGTCGGTGCGCGGATGCAGCACCACGCCCAAATCGGCGCGGTAGCCGACCAGCCGTGGCGCGATCTCCTCGGCGCTCAACACCTCGACCCCGAAGGACACACCCGGATGATCGTCCTGATAGGCGGCCATGGCAGCGGCCAGCACGCCAGCGCGGCGCAGGCTGGTGTCATAGACGATCTGCACGTGGCCGCGGCGCGCGCCCTTCAGATCCTCGATCTGCGAGCGCAGGCGCTTCATGTCGGCCATCTGGCGCCGCGCGTGCACGATAAAGAGCTCGCCCGCGGCATTTAGCCGAACGCCCGTGGCCAGCCGCTCGAAGAGCTGCACCTCCAACTCGCCCTCGATCGCCAGCAGCCGGCGGTTCAGGGCCGAGGGGGTGATCGACATTTTCTCGGCCGCACCGCGGATCGAGCCTGCGCGGGCGATCTCGTCGATCAGGCGCAGAGTAACCTCGTGGTGCATGGCGCGCGACGCTCGCTGCAGCGGTGCAAATTCGGCAACAGCATGGCGCGAATTTAGCAGAAGACGCAACAGGGCTTCTGTGGTGGTTTGCGGCGTCGGCAAAGGCGCCGGCACACGTGCCTTTACAGGGAAGACGTTGTCGTCTTCCGGACATACCGGCAGCGCCGTCGGCATCGCGACAAGACGATGGTGCGCCCCATGTCCCCGATCCTACCCCGCATCACGACCGTCGTGCCCGTTCCGGGCACCGTCGTGCTGTGGGCGGTGGCCGGTCGGCACGCCCGATACCGCGATGCCGTGGCCCTGCACCGTCCGCACCGTGCGCCGCGCACGTGCGGCCCGGGCCGCGATCCGCGCCCCACCCCGCCCCCAGATCCGATGCGCCAGCCGACGCGAGCGACGGAGTAGCCGACATGGATGGACCCTTTCGCCAACGCGGTTTCACCCAGGAGCAGATCGCCTGTCTGATGGGCGCGCTTGCCAAACTGGAGCTGCACACAGCGCTCCAGGGCAGTGGCGGCGCCACCGCGGCGCCCGCGCCCGAGACGGTCCACGGCACGCCGCTCGACGATCTCTGCAAGGAGGAGATCGCCAAGTACAAGCTGCACCCCCTAGACATGTGGGACCGGCTCGAGCGCTGGACCGCCCGGAACGAGATTGCGACCGGCCTGGACCAGTTCCTGCTGCGCCACCTGGGCTTTTTCAACGTCGAGCCTGCGAGCCCCGGCTACATGGTGCGCCTGCGCATCCCCGCCTGCCAGATCCGCGGCGACCAGATGGCCGCGCTGGCCGAGATCGCCGAGACCTATGCCGGCGGCTACGCCCACGTCACCACCCGCGGCAACATCCAGATGCGCGAGATCCAGCCCAAGGACGTGCTGAACGTGATGGACGCGCTGACCCGGGCGGGCCTGTCGTGCCAGGGATCGGGCGCGGACAGCGCGCGCAACATGACCGGTTCGCCCACCGCGGGCTTCGACCGGGCCGAGATCGTGGACCTAGCACCTTACACCCGGCGGCTCTCGAACCTGGTGCTGAACACGCGCGAGCTGCGCGCCCTGCCGCGCAAGTTCAACATCGCGTTCGACGGCGGCGGCGCAGTCTCCTGCGTGGCCGACAGCAACGACATCTGCTTTCAGGCGGTGCGCGTGGGCGACAACCTGGCCGTCGAGCCCGGCGTCTACTGCCGCATCTCGCTGGGTGGCATCAGCGGGCACCGGGATCTGACGCGCGAGACGGGTATGGTGTGTACGCCCGAGCAGACGGTGCTGGCGGGTGCCGCGATGCTGTATGTCTTTGTCGAGCATGCCGACCGCACCAACCGCAAGAAGGCGCGGCTGAAGTACCTGCTGGATGGCAAGGGCATCGACTGGTTCGTCGCGCGCACGCAGGACAAGCTGGACGAGATGGAGGCAGGCTTCCGCCTGACCCCCCTCGACCCCCAGCACGATGCCCCGCGACCGCCGGTCGACCGCCAGGGCCACATCGGCGCGCACGCCCAGGCGCAGCCGGGCCTCAGCTACCTGGGCCTGGCGTTGGAGATGGGGCGCCTGTCCCCAGCCCAGATGCGCGCCATCGCCGCCGCGGCGCAGCGCTACGGACGGAACGACCTGCGCCTGACCGTGTGGCAGAACGTGCTGATCCCCCACATTGCCGACGCCGACATGCCCGCCGCGCAGGCCGCGATGCAGGGCGCCGGGATCGGCACGCGCGCCACCGCCTTTGCCGCCGGCGCCGTGGCCTGCACAGGCAAGGCCGGCTGCAAGCTGGCCCTCGCCTACACCAAGGAGAACGGCACCGCCCTGGTGCGCCACCTGGAGGAGCGCTTCAGCCTGGACCAGCCGATCAACATCCACCTGACCGGCTGCCCCAACTCCTGTGCGCAGCATTACATCGGCGACATCGGCCTGGTCGGCGCCACGCTGCCCGAGGGCGGCGAGGGCTATCACATCGTCCTCGGCGGCGGCAGCGACGGCGACAAGGGCATCGCCCGCCCGCTGTGCGGCCCGGTCGCCGCCGGCGAGATCAACGCCGTCGTCGGCGCGGTGGTGGCCAACTATCTGGCGCGCCGCGCGCCGGACGAGAGCTTTCTGAGCTTCGTGCGTCAGCTGCCCGACGCCGAGCTGCCCGCGCTGCTGAAGCCCCTTGAAATCGCCGCCTGACCGGACCCCGCCATGACCGAGCAGAACCCCTTGCTGGACCGCGTCGCCGAGGTGATCGCCGCGCCGCCCACCGTGGACGTCCCCGAGTTCATCCCCGCCAACGCGCCGTTCGACGAGGCGCAGCGCACCTGGCTGAACGGCCTGTTCACCGGGCTCTACGCCATCGCGGCGGGGGCCAAGTCGGCAGCACCCGCGGCCGAAGCCGGCACGGCGCTCACCATCCTCTACGGCTCGCAGTCTGGCACGGCGGAAGCGCTCTCCAAGGACCTGCGCAAGTTCGCCGCCACCCAAGGGTTCGACGCCACCATCGCCGAGCTCGACAGCACCACGCCCGCGGCGCTGGCCGGCGTCAGCCACCTGCTGATCGTCGCCGCGACCTTCGGCGATGGCGAGCCGACGGACAACGCCCAGAACTTCTACGCAGCGCTGACGGCCAGCGACGCGCCCGCCCTGCCCGCGACGCTGCACTTCGCCGTCTGCGGGCTCGGCGACAGCAGCTATCCGCACTTTAACCGCACCGCGCGGACCATCGACGAACGCCTGGCCGAACTGGGCGCCGCCCGCGCCGCCCCGATGGTGGCCTGCGACGTGGCCTATGACGACGACTACGCCGCCTGGCGGGGCGAGGTCTTCGCCGCCGACAGCTTCGCCGCCGCCGCGGGCGCCGCACAGGCCGCCCAGCCCGAGCCTGCGGGCCCCGCCTTCGACAAGAACCACCCGTTCCTTGGCACCGTGCTCGACGTCCGGTGCCTCAGCGGTGCGGGCTCGGCGAAACGGGTCAACCACGTCGAGATCTCGCTCTCGGGCGGGGGCGCCGATCTCGACTACCAGGTCGGCGACGCCCTCGGGCTCTGGCCCATCAACGACGGGGCCGAGGTTGAGGCGATGCTCCGTGCCGCGGGCTTCACCGGGCGCGAGCCGGTGACGCTCAAATCCGGGCCCAGCACGCTCCGCGCCGCGCTCCTCAGCACCCTGGACCTCGCGACCGTCACGCCCAAGACGGCCGAGGCCTGGGGCTGCACGCCGGGACCCGACGACCAGGCCATCGACGTGCTGCGCGCGGGCGTCGAGGGGCTCACCCCCCAGGCGCTGGTCGAGGGTCTGCGTCCGCTGCAGCCGCGGCTCTACTCGATCTCCTCCAGCCCCGCCAAACACCCGGGCGAGGTGCACCTGACGGTGGGCGAGGTGCACTACGACCTGCACGGCACGGCGCGCAAGGGCGTGGCCTCCACCTTCCTCGGCCAGCGGGTGCAGCCGGGCGCCACGGTTGGCGTCTACGTCCAGCGCTCGGGCCACTTCCACCTGCCGGCCAAGGGCGCGACCCCGCTGATCATGATCGGCCCCGGCACCGGCATCGCCCCCTTCCGCGCGTTTCTGGAGGAGCGCGAGGCGCGCGGCGACACGGGCCCCAACTGGCTGTTCTTCGGCGACC
>JBCCMW010000252.1:0-6351 GCA_039026175.1 Pseudomonadota bacterium | reverse complement strand
GGCGCCGATCCGGCACGATGCCTGGCCGCGCTGGCCGGCGCCGACGCCCCGGCCCCAGCCGACCTGCCGCCAACCGCCCTGCGCCCGGCCACCCCGTCCCCGGCCACCCCGTCCCCGGCCACCCAGTCTCCGGCCACTCCGTCCGCGGCCACCCCGTCCCCGGACGCCTCGTCCCCGGCCGCCTCGTCCCCGGCCGCCTCGTCCCCGGCCGCCCCGTCCACGGCCGCTCCGTCCGCGGCCGCCCTGTCCCCGGCCGCTCCGTACCCGGCAGCACTGTCCCCGGCCGCTCCGTCCGCGGCCGCCCTGTCCCCGGCCGCCCAGTCCGCGGCCGCCCTGTCCTCGGCCGCTCCGTACGCGGCTGCACTGTCCCCGGCCGCCACGTCCCAGCCCCCTCTGTGCCCACCCGCTTTGTGCCCTCTCGCTCTGTCCCCGGGCGTGCTGGATCGGCGGCTGGCGGCCTGGATTTTGTCGGCGGCCGGGCACGAGGCCGAACTTCCACTGCCCCGCCCCGCCCGCGACCGCACGCGAAAGCCGGCGCACGCGCCCCTCGCGCCCTCGGCCCGCCTGGCCGTCGCGGGTGTCGATGCCGCGCGCCTGACGGCCGATTTGTTTGTCGCCCCGCGGGCCGCGGCCGTGGTAGCCGATTGGCTGGTCGGGTTGCGGCTGGCCGAACGGCTGGCCGCGGCCGCCGAGCAGGAGCGCGACACCGCATGGTCCGACGCGATGGAGCAGGCCGCAGCCTTGTGGGATGCGGCCCAGGCCGCGGCGGCGGCGCCCGGGCGCGAATCCGCCGCCTGCTTGCCCTGGCGCTGGCGGGATCGCTGGCGGCGTCGCTGGCGGGCCCGCTGGCAGGCCCGCTGGCAGGGACGCACGCGGCGGCCGAGATCCCGGCGGCGGCGGCCACCGGCGGGCCCGGCCCCGACGACGGGCTGAGAGCGACAATCACCGCATCGCTGGCGCCCACCGCGCAGGCGCCCCGGACCAGCCCGCCGCCCGCGCGCCGCGCCGCCGAGACCATCGCCGCCTATGCCGCCGCGCGCCCGGTCTGCACGCTGATCCGCGATGCTGCGGCCCAGCACGGCCTGCCGCCCAGCTACTTTGCCCGCCTGATCTGGCGCGAGAGCCGCTTCGACGCCAAGGCGATCAGCCCCAAGGGTGCCCAGGGGATCGCACAATTTATGCCCGGCACGGCGAAACTGGTGGGCCTGGCCGACCCCTGGGACCCCGCGCAGGCGATCCCGGCCTCGGCCGCGCATCTGGCGGATCTTCGCCGCGAGCTCGGCAACTGGGGCCTGGCGGCGGCGGGCTATAATGAGGGCGCGGGGCGTGTGTGGCGCTGGCTGCGCGGCCGCGCCCGCCTGCCGGCCGAAACGCAGGCCTATGTGCAGGCGATCACCGGGCGCGAGGCCGGCTGGTTCCGCCGCAGGGGTCACGAGGTGGGCGAACGGCCGCTGGTCGCGCATCTCGATTTCGTCGACGCGTGCAGCGCGCTGCCAGTGATCCGCACCCGCGCCGCCTATGCCGGCACGCCGCGCCAGCCCTGGGGCGCGCAGCTGGCCGGCAACGTCAATCGCGGTCGGGCGGTGGCGCAGTTCAGCCGGGCCCGCGCGCGCTTTGCGCGCATCATCGGCGACCGGCCGCCACAGGTGGTGCCCAAGCGTGGCCCGCGCGGGACCCGCTCGCTGTGGTCGGTGCAGGTGGGGGCTGCCAGCCGGGCCGAAGCGGCGCGGCTCTGCCGCAGTATCAAGGCCGCGGGCGGGGCCTGCATGGTCCGCCGAAACTAAAAACGGGGGGCTGCGCCGGCCTGCGCACCACCCCGTTCAATTCCGTTTCGATGTGGGACGCTTCACGGCGCACCCGCGCGGCGCTTACTCGGGCGCCATCTCGCCATAGCGCTCGGGCACCTGGTTCACGGCGTCGGCAGCCTGCAGCGTGCGCATCACCACGTCCTTGTCGTCGCCGACCAGACCCAGCGCTGCGATACCCAGGACGATCACGACGATGCCCATCGCAACCCAGTCGGTTGCGACAAACCCAGCCTCGTCCTGCCAAAAACGACGAAGACCCTGCATACCGGTCCTGACCTCACACGTCGTCCGATTCATAACGACCCTCGCGCGAACCCGCGCATACCCTTACACGCTGTATAAAATAGCAGTGATCGGGGCAAATGCGAAGCGCCCCGCACGAGCGCTCGCTAGCTGTACTGAAATGGGAAGCCGGCAGCCGGAACACAACCGCGCGGCGTTCACCATCGATTGTGCACACGACCCCTTGCCACGCGCCGCATGGCGGCGTCATAGCCCCCGAAGGCATTGCTAACCGCGCCGTACTTGACGTTTACGTCAGGCCGCGCGATACGCCGCCTGCGCCCGGTACCGCGTCGTTTTTTCGCTAAGGGACGTGGCGCGCATCGGTTAGTCCGATGCGGACAAACACGTGGCGCCACCGTGGAGGAGGCTGCAATGAAGATACTGGTCCCGGTGAAACGGGTGATCGACTACAACGTCAAAGTACGCGTCAAGGCCGACAATTCGGGCGTCGATCTTGCGAACGTCAAGATGTCGATGAACCCATTCGACGAAATCGCCGTCGAAGAGGCGATCCGTCTCAAAGAAAAGGGCGTGGCCAAAGAGATCGTCGCGGTCTCGATCGGCGTGGCCAAGGCGCAGGAGACGCTGCGCACGGCGCTGGCCATGGGGGCCGACCGCGCGATCCTGATCGAGGCGGCCGACACGCCCGAGACCGACATCGAGCCGCTGGCCGTCGCCAAGCTGTTGAAGGCCGTCGTCGACGCTGAAGCGCCGCAGCTGGTGATCGCCGGCAAGCAGGCCATCGACAACGACCTCAACGCCACCGGCCAGATGCTGGCCGCGCTGCTGGGCTGGCCGCAGGCGACCTATGCCTCGGAAGTTGCGGTCGAGGGCGACAGCGCGACCGTGACGCGCGAGGTCGACGGCGGGCTGCAGACCGTCAAGGTGGCGCTGCCGGCCATCGTTACCGTGGACCTGCGCCTGAACGAGCCGCGCTACGCCTCGCTGCCCAACATCATGAAGGCCAAGAAGAAGCCGCTCGAGACCAAGAAGCCTGCGGACTATGGCGTCGACGTCAGCCCGCGGCTGAGCGTGGTCACGGTCACCGAGCCGCCGGCGCGCAAGGCCGGGGTCAAGGTCGGCTCGGTCGACGAGCTGATCGCCAAGCTGAAAGACGAAGCGGGGGTGCTGTGATGTCCGTTCTGCTGATCGCCGATATCAACAAGGGCACGCTGGCCGCCGACGCCACCTCCAAGACCATCAGCGCCGCCGCCCCCCTGGGCCCGGTCACGGTGCTGGTCGCCTCGCAAGGCTGCTCGGGCGGCGCGACGGGCGAGGTCGCGGCCATGGCGGGCGTGGCCAAGGTGCTGTGCGCCGATGACCCGGTCTATGCCAATCAGTTGGCCGAGCCGCTGTCCGCGCTGATCGTGTCGCTGGCGGGCGACTACACCCACATCGTGGCGCCGGCGACGGTGGCCATGAAGAACGTGCTGCCGCGCGTCGCGGCCCTGCTGGACGTGATGGTGATCACCGACGTGCAGGAGATCGTGGACGCCGACACCTTCGTGCGCCCGATCTACGCCGGCAACGCGATCCAGCACGTCAAATCGGCCGACGCCACCAAGGTCGTGTCGGTGCGCACGGCGTCGTTCCAGACCGCAGGCAGCCAGGACCCCGCGCCAATCGAGAAAATCGCCGCGGCCGATAACCCGGGTCTCAGCGAATGGGTCGAGGACAAGGTCGTCGCCACCGACCGCCCGCAGTTGGGCTCGGCCAAGGTCGTGGTCTCGGGCGGGCGCGGGATCGGCTCGGCCGAGAACTTCGCCATCATCGAAAAGGTGGCCGACAAGCTGGGCGCGGCCACCGGTGCGTCGCGCGCGGCGGTCGATTCGGGCTATGCGCCGAACGACTGGCAGGTGGGCCAGACCGGCAAAGTCGTGGCGCCCGATCTCTACATCGCCGTCGGCATCTCGGGCGCGATCCAGCACCTGGCCGGCATGAAGGACAGCAAGGTCATCGTCGCGATCAACAAGGACGAGGACGCGCCGATCTTTCAGGTCGCCGACTACGGCCTGGTCGGCGACCTGTTCGAGCTGATGCCCGAGCTGGAGGGCAAGCTCGAGTAATCCCGCATCCCCCTTCGAACGTCAGCGCCCCGCCGATCCGGTCGGCGGGGCGCTGTGCGTTGATGGCTCCCCGTCCTGCGCCGATGGCGCCCTGTCGCCGCACCCGTACCGTGTCGGCCATCGGCCGAGGCAGCGCCAGTGAGCCCATAACGCCAGCCCAGAAGGCCAGCCCAGAAGGCCCCTCGATCCCCCGCCAGGGAAAAGGCCATCTTGCCGAGCGGCGCAGCGGCGGCAGATCGCGCGTCCTCGCCGCTGCAGATGCGGCCCTCACGTTGCGGCCCCCACATGACGGCGCCGCTTGTCGACGCCAGGCGCCGAGGCGACGACGGGCGCGCCTTGTCCCTGCGTCGGGTGCAGCCGGCGCCTGGGCGGCTTGCAGCGCGCGCACGGCCGCAAGCGGCGCGCCGGCCCTCCCCCGACATCGTCCGAAAGCGCCGTACAATCGCGACTTGCGGCCCCTTGCCAGGGCGCGCGGCGGGGCGATACTCTCCGTGCTGCACTGCACAAAAAGAGCGGCACACGGGCACCGATCCCGCCGTGCCGCCGCCAGACGGCGCCGGGACGCGCGACAGCGAGCCACCCGGCCGCGACAGGGAGCGACACGTGATGGACATCCGCCGCGTAGGCATCATCGGTGCCGGCCAGATGGGTACCGGCATCGCCCAGGTGTTCGCCCAGGCGGGCTTCGAGGTCACGCTGAACGACGTCGATGCCGAGGCGGTCGAGCGGGCCCGGACGGCCATCGCCCAGGGGTACGACCGCCAGATCGCCAAGGGCCGGATGGCGGCCGAGGACAGCATCGCGGCGCTGGCACGCATCCGCAGCGCCGAGGCCCCCGAAGTGGTGGCCCAGACCGACCTGGTGATCGAGGCCGCGACCGAGAACGAGACCATCAAGCACAAGATCTTCGAGAGCCTGCGCCCGCACCTGGCCAGCCACACGATCCTGACGACGAACACCTCGTCGATCTCGATCACCCGCCTCGCCTCGGCCACCGACCGGCCCGAGCGGTTCATGGGCTTTCACTTCATGAACCCCGTGCCGGTGATGCAGCTGGTCGAGCTGGTCCGCGGCATCGCGACCGACGACGATACGTTCCAGACGGTGCGCGGCGTCGTCGAGAAGATCGGCAAGACCCCCGCGAATGCCGAGGATTTTCCCGCCTTCATCGTCAACCGCATCCTGCTGCCGATGATCAACGAGGCGATCTACACGCTGTACGAAGGCGTCGGCACGGTCGAGAGCATCGACACGGCCATGAAGCTCGGCACCAACCACCCGATGGGGCCGCTGCAGCTGGCCGATTTCATCGGCTTGGACACGTGCCTGTCGATCATGAACGTGCTGCACGACGGGCTGGCCGACACCAAGTATCGCCCCTGCCCGCTGCTGGTGAAGTACGTCGAGGCCGGCTGGCTGGGCCGCAAGACCAAGCGCGGCTTCTACGACTACCGCGGCGACAAACCCGTCCCCACCCGCTGAGCGCCCCTACCGCCGAACGCGCCAGCCGCTAGTCGGCGCGGGCGGGCGCACAGTCCAGCAGCCAGACGTTGGTGAAGGAGGGGGCTTGCAGCGCGATCGACATCTCGAACGCCGCCGAGGCCTGCGGGTTCGCCGCCCTGGCCGGCAGCACGGCCGTGTCGGTGGCAAAGGCGCTCTCGGATCGGGCCGCGACGAACATCACGTCGCGCATCACGATGCGATAGGTCTTGGTGGCATCGGTGAACTGCTCGCTGCGGCTGGTGATCACCAGATCGGCGGCGCCCACCGTCACCTCGAAGCGCTTGTCCGTGTTGCCGGCCACGAAGGCGGCATCGTCGCTGCTGGTGGTCAGAAACGCCGAAACCGCGCATGCATAGACGCCGGCGGCCGCCGATTGTGCCGGGACCAGGGCGCCCGACAACGCCAAGGCGGCTGTCACAATCATGGCAGCCATGCTGCGCGGGACCAAGATCCGGGGGGCCAGTATTCGGGGGGCCAGGGTTCGGGGGGCCACGGGTCGGGGCACTACGGTTCCGGGCGCCACGGGTCGGGGGGCCACGGGTCGGGGCGCCACGGGTCGGGGGGCGGAGATGGGCATCGCGGGCTCCTCACGCGGTGCTGCGTTGCGGCGCAGTCTAGCCGCTGCGGTGCGGCCGCGCCCAGGTTCCGGTCGCGATGACGGTCTATGTGGACGCCGATGCCTGCCCGGT